>NZ_JBEYTS010000004.1:0-271473 GCF_040643155.1 Streptomyces sp. NPDC047453
CGATGACGTAGGTCATCGTCCCCACCTCCCCTTCGCCGGCCAGCGGTTGCGGACCATGGACGGGTGGGCGTTCAGTGCGCTCCGGTGCCCGTCATGGAGCGCACCTCCAGTTCGGCGTACTTGGCGTCGTCGGGGGTCTCCTTGGACAGGAGGGTGCCCACGACGCCGAGCAGGAAGCCGACCGGAATCGAGATGAGGCCGGGGTTCTCCAGCGGGAACCAGTGGAAGTCGACGTCGGGGAACATCGACGTCGGCTTGCCCGAGACCACCGGCGAGAACAGCACCAGGCCGACCGCGGTGACCAGACCGCCGTAGATCGACCACAGGGCTCCGGAGGTGGTGAACCGCTTCCAGAACAGGCTGTAGAGGATCGTGGGCAGGTTGGCGGAGGCGGCGACGGCGAAGGCGAGCGCGACCAGTCCTGCGACGTTCAGGTCGCGAGCGAGGGCGCCCAGGACGATCGAGACCGCGCCGATGCCGACGGTCGCCCAGCGGGCCGCGTTCACCTCCTGCTTCTCGGTGGCGGTGCCCTTCTTGATGACGTTGGCGTAGATGTCGTGGGCGAAGGAGGAGGACGAGGCCAGGGTCAGGCCGGCGACGACGGCCAGGATCGTGGCGAAGGCGACGGCGGAGATGGAGGCCAGCAGGATGGCGCCCCAGTTGGAGTCGACTCCGCCCAGGTGCAGGGCGAGTAGTGGCGCCGCGGTGTTGCCCGCCTTGTTGGAGGCGATGATCTCGTCGGACTTGATGAGCGCGGCGGCGCCGAAGCCGAGCGCGAGGGTCATCAGGTAAAAGGCGCCGATCAGGCCGATCGCCCAGATCACGGACTTGCGGGCGGCCTTGGCCGTGGGAACGGTGTAGAAGCGGATCAGGATGTGCGGCAGACCGGCGGTGCCGAGGACCAGGGCGATGCCGAGCGAGAGGAAGTCCAGCTTGGTGGTGCCCGTGGCGCCGTACTTCAGTCCGGGCTCCAGGAAGGCGCTGCCCTTGCCGCTGTTGGCGGCGGCCTTGCCGAGCAGGTCGGAGATGTTGAAGTTGAACTTCAGCATGACCAGGAAGGTGAGCAGCACGGCGCCGGCGATGAGCAGCACGGCCTTGACCATCTGCACCCAGGTGGTGCCCTTCATGCCGCCGATGGTGACGTAGACGATCATCAGCACGCCGACCAGCGCGACGATGGCGATCTTGCCTCCGTCGCTGGTGATGCCGAGCAGCAGCGAGACGAGGACGCCGGCGCCGGCCATCTGGGCCAGCAGGTAGAAGATCGACACCACGATGGTGGAGGTGCCGGCCGCGGTGCGGACCGGGCGCTGGCGCATCCGGTAGGCCAGTACGTCGCCCATGGTGTACCGGCCGGAGTTGCGCAGTGGTTCGGCGACCAGGAGCAGGGCGACCAGCCAGGCGACGAGGAAGCCGATGGAGTACAGGAAGCCGTCGTAGCCGAACAGCGCGATGGCGCCGGCGATGCCGAGGAAGGACGCGGCGGACATGTAGTCGCCGGAGACCGCGAGGCCGTTCTGGAAGCCGGTGAACTGCCGTCCGCCGGCGTAGAAGTCGGCGGCGTCCTTGGTCTGCCGGCCGGCCCAGACGGTGATGACGAGGGTCGCGAGGACGAACACCGCGAACAGGGTGATGATCAGCGGCCGGTGCCGGCTCGCCTCACCGGCCGCGAGGGTCAGCGTGGGTGCGATCGCGGGGCTCATTCGGCGTTCTCCATCCGGGACTTGATGGCCTCGGCCTTGGGGTCGAGCTTGACGGCGGCGAGCCGCGCGTACCACCAGGCGATGAGGAACGTGGTGAGGAACTGGGCGAGGCCCAGGACGAGGGCGACGTTGATGTTGCCGAACAGCTTGGTGCCCATGAAGCCGCCCGCGTAGTTGGAGAGCAGCACGTACAACAGGTACCAGGCGATGAAGGCGACGGTCAGCGGGAAGGCGAAGGATCGGTAGGAACGGCGCAGTTCACCGAACTCCGCGCTGTCCCGCACCGCGAGGAACTCCTCGGTGGTCGGGAGTGGGGCCTGGGTCTTCGAGGGTGGCGGTGTCTCGGTGGCCACTTCGGTCTCCTCGCGTGTCGGATGCGGTTGGGACAGGGGCCCGATCGTGCTCGGGGGCCCCGCCCAAGGTCCACGGCGCCACGCGGTGACCGGTTCAAGTCCCGTTGGTTGTTTCGCAACCGGTCTGAACAAGTCATTGCTAAGTCATTGCTGGTGAGGGAGGCGGCGGGATAGCTTCACCCTGCACTACCCGTCATGTACCTGCCTGGGCTGCCACCTGTCGCCGGGCAGGTCTTCACCCGGATGATGTGGAGACCCCATGGCTCATCTGCGTTCCAGACGCCGCCTTGCCCTGGCCGTACCGGTCGCGCTGTCGCTGACCGCGTCACTCGGCTTCCTGCCCTCGGCGGCGTCGGCGGCGCCCCGCGCGGCCTCGGCGGCGGAGGCGCAGGACGCGCCGACCATGTCTTACGTCGTCAACACCAAGACGGACCGTCACACGATCGCCCAGGTACAACGGTCGATCACCGCGGCCGGCGGCACCGTCGTGATGACGTACGACCAGATCGGCGTCATCGTGGTCCGCTCCGCGAACCCGGACTTCGGCAGTACCATCCGCAAAACCCCCGGGGTGGACTCGGCGGGTGCCACCCGTACCGCGCCGCTGACCGCGTCGGGGACGACAGACGTGGGCGCGGCGCAGTACCTGTCCGAGGACGAGGTCGCGCAGCTGACGAAGGCCGCCAAGACGGCGAAGCAGACGAAGGGTTCGGTGCCCCTCGAGCCGCTCGAGGCCAACCAGTGGGACCTGCGGGCGATCGGTGCCGACAAGGCCGCCGCGATCAACCCGGGCAGTGCGAAGGTCACCGTCGCCGTGATCGACACCGGCGTCGACGACACCCACCCGAACCTCGCCCCGAACTTCTCCGCCGCCCAGTCCGCGAACTGCGTCAGCGGCAAGGCGGACACCACGTACGGCTCCTGGCGGCCGGTGGACGCGGACCACTACCACGGCACGCACGTGGCGGGTGAGATAGCCGCGGCCCGCAACGGCACCGGGGTCGCGGGCGTGGCGCCCGGTGTGCGGGTCTCGGGCATCACGGTCGCCCAGCCGGACGAGAACCAGTGGTTCTACGCCGAGAGCGTCGTCTGCGCCTTCGTGTTCGCCGCCGACCACGACGTCCAGATAACCAACAACAGCTACTACGTGGACCCGTGGAAGTACAACTGCCGTGACGAGGCGGACCAGAAGGCCATCGCCGACGCCGTCAACCGCGCTCAGCTGTACGCCCAGGGCAAGGGCACCCTGAACGTGGCCTCGGCGGGCAACTCCAACCACGATCTGGCCGCCAAGTCGATCGTCGACGACTCCAGCCCGAACGACACGACCACGGTGAGTCGCACGATCGACCCGAAGAAGTGCCTCGACGCACCGGCCCAGCTGCCGGGTGTGGTGACGGTCGCCGCCACCGGCGTGCAGAACCTCAAGTCGTACTACTCCAACTACGGCCACGGCGTCATCGACGTCGCCGCGCCGGGCGGCGACAAGTACCAGATCCCCGACACCCCGTCGGGCAATGGCCGCATCCTGTCCACGATGCCGAATGGCCAGTACGCCTACCTGCAGGGAACCTCGATGGCGGCCCCGCACGTCGCCGGTGTCGCCGCGCTGCTGAAGTCGACGCATCCGAAGGCGACGCCCGCCGAGCTGATGGCCCTGCTCAAGGCCCAGGCGGACAACCCGGGGTGCCCGGTCGAGCCCTACGACCCCGACGGCAACGGCGTAGTCGACTCGTTCTGCAAGGGCAACGAGAACCACAACGGGTTCTACGGCTCCGGCATCGTCAACGCGCTCCGCGCGGTCAAGTGACCGGCACGGCCCGTCACTTCCCCACACGCCCCCCACGTTTCGCATGCCTGTCGCATGCCGCACTGCAATGGTTCGAAACTCTGGAGTTCACATGAGCGTTCGCCTCAACCGGCGTACCGTCACCATCCCGCTCGGCATGGCCGTCGCCTCCGCTCTCGCGTTCCTGCCGAACGTGGCGTCCGCCACCGAGGCCGGTCAGCAGGTGGCCGCCGCGCAGAGCATCTCCGCGGCCGCCGCCGGGGACGCGCTGAGCTACGTCGTCAACGTCCGTCCCGGCCACAGCTCCGCGGACGTGCAGAAGGCGATCGGCAAGGCCGGCGGCTCGGTCGTCATCGCCTACGACCAGATCGGCGTCATCGTCGTCCACTCGTCGAACGCCGACTTCGCCAAGGAGATACGCGAGGACCAGGGGGTCGAGTCGGCGGGCTCCACCCGGACCGCTCCGCTGTCCCCGCAGACGACCACGGAGATGTGGGCACCGGAGGTGCTCACCGACGCGGAGATGCAGGCGGCGGCCGAAGCGGCCGCCCCCGGTCAGGATCCGCTGCAGGGCCTGCAGTGGGACCTGCCGATGATCAAGGCGGACAAGGCCCACGAGGTCACCCTGGGCAGCTCCAAGGTCACCGTCGGCGTGATCGACACCGGTGTGGACGACACCCACCCGGACCTCGCCCCCAACTTCAACCGGGCCGCTTCGGTGAACTGCGTGTCGGGCAAGCCGAACACGGCCGACGGCGCCTGGCGGCCGAACAAGGGCGAGAGCGCGCACGGCACGCACGTCGCCGGTGAGATCGCCGCCGCGAAGAATGGCATCGGCGTGGTCGGGGTCGCCCCGGGTGTGAAGGTGTCCGGCATCAAGGTGTCGACGCCCGGCGGCTGGTTCTACACGGAGGCCGTGGTGTGCGGCTTCATCTGGGCCGCCGAGCACGGCGTGGACGTCACCAACAACAGCTACTACACCGACCCGTGGCAGTTCAACTGCGGGGACGACCTGGACCAGAAGGCTCTGGTGGAGGCCGTGTCGCGCGCCACCAAGTACGCGGAGAGCAAGGGCACGGTCAACGTCGCGGCCGCCGGCAACGACAACTGGGACCTGGCCGGCAAGTCGATCCTCGACGTGGTCAGCCCGAACGACGGCACCGCCGGTAAGCGGGTGATCGACCCGAAGAAGTGCCTGGACATCCCGGCACAGCTGCCGGGTGTCGTCACGGTCGCCTCCGTCGGCGCCAAGGGCATCAAGTCGTCGTTCTCCAACTACGGCCAGGGCATCATCGACGTCGCCGCGCCGGGCGGCGACTCGACCCGCTACCAGGCGCCCGACGCCCCTGCCGTCGACGGCCGGATTTACAGCACGCTGCCGGGCGGCGGGTACGGCTACATGGCCGGTACGTCGATGGCGTCACCGCACGTCGCGGGTGTCGCCGCGCTCATCAAGTCGACCCACCCGGAGGCCAGGCCGAACCAGGTGAAGGCGCTGCTGGCCCAGGGTGCCGACAAGAAGGAGTGCACGACCCCGTACGACATCAACGGCGACGGCAAGATCGACGCCGTGTGCAAGGGCGGCGAGGGCAAGAACGCCTTCTACGGCGAGGGCGTCGTCAACGCCCTCAACGCCGTGACCAAGTAGACACGGGAGATGTCGGTCGGTACCGCATAGTGCGGTCATGACTGATCTTTCCTTCGCGTGGTCCGCGCTGGGCGGCGATCCCGCCCTCCTGTCGCGGGTCACCACCGTGCAGCGGGAAGGCGCGCTTGCGGCGCGCCTTCCCGTACGGGAACTGGCACGCACCTGCGTGTGTGCCTGTGCCCTGGCCGCCGCCGAACTGGGCGCGCTGCGGGCGGGGCTCGCCGCGGTGCCGGCGGTTCGGGGGGACGACGGCGCCGTGGCCACGGCCTTCACGAGCGAGCGGCAGCTACGGGTGGACGGGAACGCGCCCGTCTCCTTCGCGCCGCTGTCGCGGTTCTGGCGGACGGCGGACGGCTGGGTGCGCACGCACGCCAACTACCCCCACCACCGGGAGCTGTTGCTCCGCGCGCTGGAAGCGCCGGACGACGTGGACCGGGTCGCGTCCGCGCTCGCCGAACGGTCCGCGCGGGAGGTCGAGGAGGCCGTGTACGCGGCCGGAGGCCTCGCCGTCGCACTGCGCACTCCCGAGGAATGGGCCGCGCACGAGCAGGGTGCCGCGGTGGCCGCCCGGCCGCTGGTCGAGCGGGAGCGCTTGGACGAGGCACACGCGCGCGTGCTCGCGCCCGTGCCGAGCGCTCCCCTGCTGCCCACCGCCGGGCTGCGCGTGCTCGACCTGACCCGGGTGCTCGCCGGCCCCGTCGCCACCCGGACGCTCGCCCTGCTGGGCGCGGACGTGCTGCGCGTGGACGCGCCGGACCATCCCGAAGAGGCAGGCCTGCACGCGGACACCGGTTTCGGGAAGCGGTCGGCGGCCCTGGACCTCGCGGCCGACCGGGCCGCCTTCGAGGAGTTGCTCGCCGCGGCGGACGTCGTGGTCACCGGGTACCGGCCCGGCGCCCTGGACCGGTTCGGGCTTTCCGCCGAGGCGCTGGCCGAGCGGCGCCCCGGCCTGGTCGTGGCACAGCTGTCGGCGTGGGGCGCATACGGCCCGTGGGGCGGACGCCGGGGCTTCGACAGCCTCGTACAGGTCGCCACCGGCATCGCCGCGATCGAAGGGTCGCCCGAGCAGCCCGGCGCCCTGCCCGCGCAGGCCCTGGACCACGGCACGGGCTATCTGCTGGCGGCGGCGGTGCTGCGCGCCCTGACCGAGCAGACGACGGAGGGCGGCACCCAGGTCGTACGGCTGGCCCTGGCGCGCACGGCGTCCTGGCTGACGCGGACCGGCACCGGACCGGTCCCCGCGACGGACACCGTGCAGGGCTCCGCCTACGACGGTCCCGGCCCCTGGCTCGGCGAGACAACCAGCCGGATCGGGCGCCTGCGCCACGCACGCACGCCCGTCTCCTTCACCGGCGCCCCGTCCGACTGGTCCCGGCCTCCGGGGCCCTGGGGCGCGGACGCACCCCGCTGGACCTGACCGAAACGGTCGGCAGCCGGGTGGCCGACGGCTTCTCCGCGCGCACTGGGACGCCGGCGGCGGGCGCGTCGGCCGCGATCGCCGCGCGGGTGTCGTCGGGTGAGGTGACGACGACGGCGTCCGGCTCGGTCCGCACCCCCGGGCACAGGGCACGTGACAACACCTGACACCGGGAGTCGCCGGGGACAGGGCGTGCCAGGACGGTGCGGGCGGAACCGTGCTCCCCCACTTGGCCGCGCGCGCTTGCCCCGTTCGGGGTGGCTGGCGAAGATCATTGGGTGACGCTCATACGACCGGCCGCCGGGACGGGGGACGCGCGAGGGACGGGGCGGCGCGGCGCGACGGCCCGGGCCGTCGCCGTCCTCGTTCTGGTGGCACTCGCCGCGCTCATACCCCTGCTGGGTCCGTCCGCCGCCCTGCACGGCACCGGAGAGGCGGCGGCCCCCGGCACCGGCGGCATAGCGGTGCTGCGGACGGTGCTGTTCGCGGCGGTCTGCGTCCCCGTCGGCGAGCTGTTCGTGAACGGGCCGGCCGCCCGCCTGCCCGGAGCCCCGGCCGAACTTCCCCGCAGTTGGGCCCTCTACGCGGCCGCCGCCGGTCTCCTCGCCGCCGTGGGCCTCGCTTCCGTGGTGGCCACCGGCAACCTGGTACCGCACAGCCCGGCACAGATCGACGTCGGCGGCCTCTACCGGACCCGGGACGGGGCCCTGGCCCTGCTGGAGGTCAACGCCTTCCTCGTCACCGGCCTGTGCGCCGTCTCCCGGCGCCCGGCAACGCAGCTGTGGCCGCTCGCCGCGGTGGTCGTGGCCGAGGCCCTGCGCGCGCACCCCGGGACCGAGAGCACCCCGCTCGTCGGCTCCGCGCTGACCGTCGTGCACCTGGTCTGCGGCGCCCTGTGGGTGGGCGGTCTGCTGCACGTGCTGCGCACGCTGCGGCTGTGGCGCGGAGCGGCGGCGGGTGCCGCCCTGCTGGGCCGCTACGCGCGCGTGGCGGCCGCCGCGCTCGCCGGGGTGACCGCGACGGGTGTGTGCAGCACGCTGCGCCGGATGCCGGCGGACACGGTGCTGCACCAGCTGACAGCGACGGCCTACGGCCGCACCCTGCTCGCCAAGGTGATCCTCGTGGCCGGCGTCGCCCTGCTCGCCCTGTGGGCCCGGATCCGGCTGCGGAGGGCACCCGACCCGCTGACCGCCTGCGCCCCCGCGCGGGCCGAGGTCGCCGTCCTCGGCGCGGTCGTCGCGGTGTCGGGGCTGCTGACGGCGCTGCCGTTGCCGATCCGCTGGTGAGCGGAGACGGCGGGCTCGGTGCGCGAAGGGGGCGTCAGACTCCCACCGCGCCCAGCAGGGTCCCCGCGACATAGGTCACCGCCATGGCCAGCGCCCCGCCGGCCGCGTTCCGCAGCACCGCCCGGCCCGGCCTCGCCGCCCCCAGCCGGGCACTGCTCCAGCCGGTGAGGACGAGGGCGGCCAGGACGGACAGCACGGTGACGCCCAACCGCCAGTCCGCCGGCGGGAGCACGATGGCCAGCAGGGGGAGCAGCGCGCCCACCGTGAACGCCAGGAAGCTCGCCCCGGCCGCGTGCCACGGGTTGGTCAGCTCCTCGGGGTTGATGCCGAGCTCCACGCTGGCGTGCGCGCGCAGCGCGTCCCGCTCGGTGAGCTGCTCCGCCGCTTCCCTGGCCACGTCACGCGAGAGTCCGCGCGCCTGGAGCAGGTCGGTCAGCTCCCGCAGCTCCGCCTCGGGCTGCTCGCGCAGCTCCCGTTTCTCCACGGCCAGCGCGGCCATCTCCGAGTCCCGCTGCGTCGACACCGACACGTACTCCCCCGCCGCCATCGACATCGACCCGGCGAGCAGACCGGCCAGTCCCGCGGTCAGCAGTGCCGAACGGGAGTCCGTCGCACCGGCCACGCCGACAACGAGTCCCGCGGTGGACACGATGCCGTCGTTGGCGCCGAGGACGGCCGCCCGCAGCCAGTTGAGCCGCGAGCCGAGCGCGCCGCCGTGCGGCTCGTCATGCGTTGGTTCCGTCACAGGACGGAGGATCGCACGGTTCGTCCCTCCTGTCCCCGCACGGTTCCTGATGTCCCGTGAGGCACACCCCCGGTCCCGCGGGCAGCCGTTCGCCGGCTCCGCGGGGCGACCGGTGGGCGAGGGTGTCAGTCGTGGCCCGTATCCTCAGTGACCATGCTCGAAGACCGCACGCTCGCAGGGTTGTCCCCCACACCGTGGCCGACCGCGTATCCGAAGGGATACGCGGTCGTTGACGTGGAGACCACCGGCCTGGCCCGGGACGACCGCATCATCTCCGCGGCGGTCTACCGGCTGGACGCGCGCGGCGAGGTCGAGGACCACTGGTACACGCTGGTCAACCCCGAGCGGGATCCGGGACCGGTGTGGATCCACGGACTGACGAGCGACACCCTGGAGAGCGCGCCGCTGTTCGCCGACATCGCCGAGGAGTTCGCCGTGCGGCTGGCGGACCGGGTGCTCGTCGCGCACAACGCGGTGTTCGACTGGCAGATGATCGCGCGGGAGTACGCGCGCGCGAAGCGTGAGGCGCCGGTGCGGCAGCGGCTGTGCACCATCGCGCTCGCCAAGGAGCTGGACCTGCCCCTGCCCAACCACAAGCTGGAGTCGCTGGCGGCGCACTTCGGCGTCGTGCAGCAGCGGGCGCACCACGCGCTGGACGACGCGCGCGTGCTGGCCGAGGCGTTCCGGCCGAGCCTGCGGGCTGCGGCGGCGGGCGGGATGCGGCTGCCGCTGCTGGAGTGCCGGCCGCTGACGGAGTGGTCGGACCGGCCCGTGCCCCGGCAGCAGTCGGGCGGCCACGGCGGCTACCGCGCGGGCAGTTGGCGCCCCTCGCGCAAGCGGCCCGCGTGCCCGTACCCCAACCCGGGTCGCTACGAGGACGGCAAGCGCCTCAAGCAGGGCATGCGGGTGGCCTTCTCCGGCGACACCTCCACCGACCGCGAACTGCTGGAGGACCGGGCCACCGAGGCCGGACTGCACGTGGCCACCAGTCTGTCCCGGCTGACCAGCCTGCTGGTGACCAACGACCCGGACTCGGGCACGTCGAAGGTGGTCAAGGCGCGCCAGTACGGCACTCCGGTGGTGGACGAGGCGGCGTTCGGGCAGTTGCTCAGGGACGTGGAGCCGGCGGAGAGCCGCTGACGGGCGTACGGGTGATTACCGGGCGACTCGCCCACGGTCCGCTCGCCCGCGCCGCGGCCACGGCTCACCCTGTGGCGCATGGCGAGATGTGAAGTATGCGGCAATGACTACGGAATGACCTTCGAGGTGCACGCCCAGGGCTCGGTGCACGTCTTCGACTGCTTCGCCTGCGCGATCCACCGCATGGCACCGATCTGCGAGCACTGTCGTGTCCAGATCATCGGGCAGGGCGTCGAGGTCGAGGGCCACTGGTACTGCGGCGCGCACTGCGCCCGCGCCGAGGGGAGGGTCGGGATCGTCGACCGCGTTTGAGGACACCCCTGCCGAAAACACCCCACGACCGCAGAGGTACCGTCGTGGGGTGTACCGCTTCCTGTTGACCCGCCAGTGGGTGATCCTCACCATGGTCGCGATCGCGCTGATCCCGACGATGATCCGGCTGGGTTTCTGGCAGTTGCACCGCCATGAGCACAAGGTCGCGCTGAACCAGGTGATCGCCGAATCGCTGGCCGCGCGGCCCGTGCCGGCCGAGTCGCTGACCTCGCCCGGCGCGACCGTGAAGCACGCCGACCTGTACCGCAGGGTCACCGCCAAGGGGCACTTCGACACCGCAGCCGAGGAGGTCGTGCGCCGTCGCACCAACGACAACGGCGATGTCGGCTACCACGTGCTGACCCCCTTCGTCCTCGAGGACGGCAGGATTCTGCTGGTCAACCGGGGCTGGGTTCCCGCGGACGCCTCGCAGACGACGTTCCCGACGATCCCGGCGCCCGCGCGCGGAGAGATCACCGTCACCGGCCGGCTGATGCCCGACGAGACGACCGCGGCGAGCGGCATCAAGGACGTCAAGGGCCTGCCCGACCGCCAGGTGATGCTGATCAGCAGCACGCAGCAGGCCGAGCGGCTCGGGAAGCAGGTCCTCGGCGGCTACGTCCAGCTGACCTCGCCCGCGCCCCAGGGCGGCAGCCCCCAGCTGCTGCCCGACCCGGAGCACGGCGACATCGGCCCGCACCTGGCGTACGCCATCCAGTGGTGGCTGTTCACGGCGGGCGTCCCGATCGGCTGGGTGGTCCTGCTGCGCCGCGAGGCCCGCGAGCGCGCGCAGGCGGCGGCGAAGGAAGCGACGCCGGAGGCGGAACCCGCGGCGGTGTAGCGCGGGACGTTCTCGTCGGCCTCGCCCCGCGCCACAGCGACCGGGCACGATAGGGGCCATGGATCTTGGACTGAAGGACCGGGTGTACGTCGTCACCGGCGCCACGCGCGGACTGGGCAACGCCACCGCGCGCGAGCTCGTCGCCGACGGCGCGAAGGTGGTCATCACCGGGCGGGACGGCGAGCGGGTCGCGGAGGCGGCGGCCGAGCTGGGGCCGAACGCGGTCGGGATGGCCGTGGACAACGCGGACGCCGAGGCGCCGGCGCGGCTGATCGCGGCGGCGCGGGAGCACTTCGGCGGCTTCCACGGCGTACTCGTGAGCGTCGGCGGGCCACCGGCCGGCTTCGTCGCCGACAACACCGACGAGCAGTGGCAGGCCGCGTTCGAGTCGGTGTTCCTCGGCGCGGTGCGGCTCGCCCGCGCGGCGGCGGCCGAGCTGGAGCCGGGCGGGGTCGTCGGGTTCGTGCTGTCCGGGTCCGTGTACGAGCCGATTCCGGGGCTGACCATCTCCAACGGCCTGCGGCCCGGGCTGGCCGGGTTCGCCAAGTCCCTCGCCGACGAGCTGGGGTCGCGGGGCATTCGGGTCGTGGGGGTGCTGCCGGGCCGCATCGACACGGACCGCGTGCGCGAGCTGGACGCGCTGTCCGCGGATCCGGAGGCGACCCGGGCGGCCGCCGAGTCGCGGGTGCCGCTGCGCAGGTACGGGACGCCGGAGGAGTTCGGCCGGGCGGCCGCGTTCCTGCTGTCGCCCGCGGCGTCCTACATCACCGGTGTGATGCTGCCGGTGGACGGCGGGGCCCGGCACGGGTTCTGAGCTCGGCGCTGCCGGGGCACCGGGGCCGCGGACGGGTCAGCTCACCCGTTCCGCACGGTGCCCGACCGCCCTCAGCCGCACCTCCGCCGGAAGCGCCGCGAGGCGGGCGGAGTCCCGGGCGTGGGCGAGGGCCTGGCCGGTGAGGTGGTCCAGGGCCGACCCCGGGTCCACATGGGGTTCCAGGAGGAGCTGCACATGGGTCCTGGGGGCGCCGCGGCGGCCGGTCAGACGGACCTGGGCGCCGGCGACACCGTCCTGCTGCTCGGCGTCCGCGGCCAGGACACCCTCCAGGGCCCGGCCCCGCAGCAGTGCCGCCTCGCCGTCCCCGGTGTCGACGACCACCTCGCCGAGCCGCCGCCGTCGCACCACCGCGACCAGCCACCACAGGGCCAGCAGCACCAGGACCGCCAGGGCGGCGAGGACGGCGGGCCACCACCAGCCGGCCTCCCGCCACCGTGTCCGCTCGGCGGTGCTCAGCAGGACGTCGTGCGGGCCGCGGTGGATCCACCGCGACGGCGGCCGTACGCCCAGCCCCACGGCGAGCACCGATCCGCCCACCGCCAGCAGCACCAGTCCGATGAGCCCGGTCAGCACCCGGTTGACGATCCTGAGCACGTCCTCACCCCTTCCGCCCGGGCCGCGCGACGCGCACCGACAGGGCGGGCGGCCGGATCAGGCCCAGCCCCCGGACCGCCTCGGCGAGCACGGTGTCCAGGTCGGCGCGCACCTCCTCCAGCGCCCGGAAGTGCGAGACCACGCGTACGTCGGCCCTGCGGCGGCGCAGCCGTACGCGCACCGACCGCACACCGGCGATCTCCATGGCCCGGTCGCGCAGCACCAGCGCGGCGGCCTCCCGGTGCAGCCCGGCCCGTACGTCGGGGTGGGTGCGCCGCATGGGCAGCAGGCGGCGCAGCCCCGGAGTGGCCGCGAGCACGATCAGCCACAGGCCGAGGACCGCGGCGACGCCCGCGCCGGCGAGCACCCAGGTGTCGTCCAGCGGCCGCTGCGCCAGTTGCCGGGCCAGCTCCCGGCGCCAGCGCAGGGCGGGCCGGCCGGCGCGGACGGCCGCGATGTCGTACAGGAAGGCGCCCGCCACGATCAGGAGCAGCAGCGCGACGATGCCCGCGGGCACCCGGCGCACCGACCAGAAGCGGCCGCCGCGGCCGTCCGCGCCCTCCTGGACGGGCGGGGAGCCGTCGGTGTCCGGGGCGGCGGGCCGCCCGAGGGTGTCGTCCTTCTCGAGGACCGGCAGGCGCTGCGTGGTGCCGTCGGAGCCCTGGGGCTCGCTCATCGCGTCCTCCCCTGTGCCGCGCCGTACGCGGGTGCCAGGTGCAGCCGTTCCACGCGGACCGCGACCTCCGGCACCTGCATTCCCACCAACGCGCTTACCCGCTCAACCACTTGGCGACGCACTTCACGGCAGGACGCGCCGATGTCGCTCGGATAGGCGAGGTCGAGGACGATCCGGACGCGTGCGACATCGTGGCGCACCACCACCGTGGCGTGCGGCGGCGCGGCGTCCGGCGGCAGGTCGCCGAGCGCCTCGCGGGCCGCCCGTGCGGCGATCTTGGCGACGACGCGGTCGGCGATCGTCGTCGCGCCGCGCTCGCCGGGCAGCATGCCGGCCGGGGTGGTGCCCGGCTCGCCGTTCCCGCCGCTCACCGCGGGTCACCTCCGGCGGTGGTCACGGGGGCGGAAGAAGTCGCCGAGTTCCAGGTCCCCCTCCAGGAACCGGCCGACGACGAAGCCGACGGCGCCCAGGGCCGCCACCAGCAGGAAGGCGCCGAAGCCGCCGAAGTACCCGGCGAAGCCCAGCGCCATACCGGCGATCATGCCGACCACGGCCATGCTCATTGCGCGCTCCTCAACTCCTCGGCCGTCGCCGGGCCGTCGTCCGGTCGCCCTTCGTCATCCGTCCTTCGCCGGCGTGGTGGCCGGTGCGTCACTGGATGCGCGGCTCGGCTTCCTCCTCCTCTTCCTCCGGCAGCTGCACGTCGCTGACGGCGATGTTGACCTCGACGACCTCGAGACCGGTCATCCGCTCCACCGACGCGATCACGTTCTCCCGGACCGCCCGCGCCACCTCGATGATCGACACCCCGTAGTCGACGACGATCTCCAGGTCGAGTGCGGTCTGCACCTCGCCGACCTCGGCCTTCACACCCCGGGTCACGGACTTCGCACCGCCCGGGACGCGGTCCCGCACGGCCCCGAAGGTCCGGGAGAACCCGCTGCCCATGGCGCTCACGCCGACCACGTCGCGCGCGGCCATCCCGGCGATCTTCTCCACGACCCCGTCGGCGATGGTGGTCCGTCCCCGGGTGGCGGGATCTCCCAGACCGCGCCGGGTGGCCTGCGCCCTGCGGGTCGCGGTGGTCTCCGGTACCTCCCGCTCACCCTCGGAGGTCCTCGTCCGGTCCTGTTCCGTGGTCATCGCCGTACGTCCTTTCGGTCGTCGTCCCGAACCACGGTAGGCGCACCGGCACGATCGCGCGCCCGATACACCGCCGCCGTCAGTCGCCTGCGCCGGCCAGGTCCCGCAGCCGCCGGGCCTGCGCCTCGCGTTCGGCGGCGCGCTGTTCCTCGTACGACCGCTCCCGGGCACCGCGCAGCAGCGCCTTGGTCTCGACCACGGCGTCACGGGGCGCGGCCAGGAGCGCCGCGGCCAGGTCCCGTACCGTCTCGTCGAGCTGGTCCGCGGGCACGGCGAGGTTCGCCAGCCCGGTGTTCACCGCCTCGGCTGCGCCCACGTACCGGCCGGTGAGGCAGATCTCCAGCGCGCGGCCGTAGCCGACCAGCCCCACCAGCGGATGCGTGCCGGTGAGGTCCGGCACCAGCCCGAGGCTGGTCTCGCGCATGGCGAACTGCACGTCGTCCGCGACGACGCGCAGATCACAGGCGAGCGCCAGCTGGAAGCCCGCCCCGATGGCATGCCCCTGGACCGCCGCGACGGACACGATGTCGTTGCGGCGCCACCAGGTGAACGCCTGCTGGTACTCGGCGATCGCCGCGTCCAGCTCGGCGTCGGAGCCACGCGCGAGGTCGATGAACGACGGCTCGCCGTCGAAGCCCTCGGGCGTGAACGCCTGCCGGTCGAGCCCCGCGGAGAAGGACTTGCCCTCGCCGCGCAGCAGCACGACGCGGACGGAGCCCGGCAGCAGCCGCCCGGCCTCGGTCAGCGCCCGCCACAGAGCCGGGCTCTGCGCGTTGCGCTTGGCCGGGTTGGCCAGCGTCACCGTGGCGACCGCGTCGTCGACGGTGAGCCGTACGCCGTCCTTGTCGAGTACCGGATCGAGGTCGTGCTTGGGCGAAGCCATGGTGCGCCTCCGACGGGTGCGGTCATCGTGGATGCCCTGCGGGCATCGTAAGTGACTGCACAGTAACCATCCGGCCGATCGGAGAACCGACCGGGTGGTCACCGTCGAAAGCGGATGGGCCGCCCGCGGTTTCAGGCCGAGGCGGCCTTCTTGCCCCGCGTCGCCCCGCCACGCCCACGGAGCGTGACACCCGACTCGCTGAGCATCCGGTGGACGAAGCCATACGAGCGGCCGGTCTCCTCGGCCAACGCCCGAATGCTCGCACCGGCGTCGTACTTCTTCTTCAGGTCTGCCGCGAGCTTGTCGCGCGCGGCGCCGGTCACCCGGCTGCCCTTCTTCAGAGTCTCGGCCACCCGTGCCTCCTCATGGGAAGTGCGCTCTGGTCCCCTCATGATCACCCCTCCGGGGCCCGATGGCCACCCATTCGGCAAGGTCCGTGAGACCCGCCCGTGACGACAGGAGCACATCCCCACAAGCGGAATCCGTTCCTCCGCGCCTCGGCGTCCGTACCGCCGATCGGGTTCTTCCGCGAAGTACCTGGTCAGCGACGCACAGCGGCCGAGCCCTTGGCACATAAGGGCTCGGCCGCGAAATCGATGGAGGACACACCTCGATACGAGGAGATCTCACACAGATGATGGATCACCGATGGGCCGAATGATCCATACTCCGTTGATCAGCTGTTCGGTCAAGCGAGGGCGACGAGATCCGCGTAGTCCGCGCCCCACAGGTCCTCGACGCCGTCGGGCAGCAGGATGATCCGCTCCGGTTGCAGTGCCTCGACCGCGCCCTCGTCGTGCGTGACGAGGACGACGGCGCCCTTGTAGGTGCGCAGCGCGCCGAGGATCTCCTCGCGGCTGGCCGGGTCGAGGTTGTTGGTGGGCTCGTCGAGCAGCAGGACGTTGGCGGAGGAGACGACCAGCGTCGCCAGTGCCAGGCGGGTCTTCTCGCCGCCGGAGAGGACCCCGGCCGGCTTGTCGACGTCCTCGCCGGAGAACAGGAACGAGCCCAGCACCTTGCGGACCTCGACCAGGTCCATGTCGGGAGCGGCCGAGCGCATGTTCTGCAGCACCGTGCGGTCCGCGTCCAGGGTCTCGTGCTCCTGGGCGTAGTAGCCGAGCTTGAGGCCGTGGCCCTCGACGACCCGGCCGGTGTCGGGGGTCTCCACCCCGCCCAGCAGGCGCAGCAGCGTGGTCTTGCCCGCGCCGTTCAGGCCGAGGATGACGACTCGGGAGCCCTTGTCGATGGCCAGGTCGACGTCGGTGAAGATCTCCAGGGAGCCGTACGACTTCGACAGGCCCTCGGCGGTCAGCGGCGTCTTGCCGCAGGGCGCCGGCTCCGGGAAGCGGAGCTTGGCGACCTTGTCGGACTGGCGGACCGCTTCCAGGCCGCTGAGCAGCTTGTCCGCGCGGCGGGCCATGTTCTGCGCGGCGACCGTCTTGGTGGCCTTGGCGCGCATCTTGTCGGCCTGCGCGTTGAGCGCGGCGGCCTTCTTCTCGGCGTTGGCCCGCTCCCGCTTGCGGCGCTTCTCGTCGGCCTCGCGCTGCTGCTGGTAGAGCTTCCAGCCCATGTTGTAGACGTCGATCTGGGCACGGTTGGCGTCCAGGTAGAACACCTTGTTGACGACCGTCTCGACCAGGTCGACGTCGTGGGAGATCACGATGAAGCCGCCGCGGTAGGTCTTCAGGTAGTCGCGCAGCCAGATGATCGAGTCGGCGTCGAGGTGGTTGGTGGGCTCGTCGAGGAGCAGGGTGTCGGCGTCGGAGAACAGGATCCGGGCCAGCTCGATGCGGCGGCGCTGACCGCCGGAGAGGGTGTGCAGGGGCTGGCCGAGCACCCGGTCGGGCAGGTTGAGCGCGGCGGCGATGGTGGCGGCCTCGGCCTCGGCGGCGTACCCGCCCTTGGTGAGGAACTCGGTCTCCTGGCGCTCGTACTGCTTGAGCGCCTTCTCGCGGGTGGAGCCCTTGCCGGTGGCGATGCGCTGCTCGTTCTCGCGCATCCTGCGGATCAGCACGTCCAGGCCGCGCGCGGAAAGGACGCGGTCGCGGGCGAGTACGTCGAGGTCGCCGGTGCGCGGGTCCTGCGGGAGGTAGCCGACCTCACCGGACCGGGTGACGGTGCCGCCGGCGGGGATGCCCTCGCCGGCCAGGACCTTGGTGAGGGTGGTCTTGCCGGCGCCGTTGCGGCCGACCAGGCCGATGCGGTCGCCCTTGGCGACGCGGAAGGTGGCGGACTCGATGAGGACGCGGGCACCGGCGCGCAGCTCGATGCCGGAAGCGGAGATCACGGACAGACTCCAGGGCTGGGGTGCCCCCTGCTCGAAGAGCTCGGGGGAGGGTGGCGGGTGGGCGGCTGAGGACGTACCCGCCGTCTAATGCACGAGGAGAATGGCCATGGGGGACAGTCTAACGGGGGCGGGCAAGCGCTTTTCCGGGTGTTTGCGCCGGGGCGCTGTCAGTGGCCGGTGCCAGACTGGGCGGCGCACCGGACTCCTCGGTGCGAACCGACTCACAAGGAAGTGATCGGCATGGCGGACACGGCCGGCGAACGCCCGAGCATCTACCCGACGCTGCTGTACGCGGACGCCAAGGCGGCCGTCAAGCAACTGACGGAAGCCTTCGGCTTCACGGAACTGGCGGTGTACGAGGGCGAGGACGGCCTCGTACACCACGCCGAGCTGGTGCAGGGCCACGGCGCGGTGATGCTGGGCTCGAAGGGCCGCGGCGGCCGCTTCGACGAGGCGATGCGCGGCGCGGGGCCCACGGGGGTGTACGTCGTGGTGGACGACGTGGACGCCCACCACCGGCGTGCGGCGGACCACGGCGCGGAGATCCTGATGCCCCCGACCGACCAGGACTACGGCTCCCGGGACTACATGGCCCGGGACGTCGAGGGCAACATCTGGAGCTTCGGCACGTACGCCCCCCGCGTCGAGGGCTGACCGGCCCCGCGGTCCCGGGGGTCAGCTGCCTCCGGTGTGGACCTGGAAGGCCGCCCGGCGGACGGCCTTGGCCAGCGCCGGGTCCGGGTGCGCGGCGGCGAGCGCGACCAGCACCTGCACGGTGCGGGGGTGGCCCACGGTGCGCACCTCGTCGAGCAGCATCGGGACGGTGGGCTGCACCGCGGCCTCCAGATGCCGTACGAGCATCGAGGCCTCACCGTGGTCGGTGACGGCGGCGGCGGTGTCGACCCACAGCCATGTGGCCTCCTCGCGGGTGAGCACCTCGTGGGCGTCCTCCGCGTCGATGCCGTCGTGCTCGGCGAGCCACAGCAGGGCGTAGGGCCTGAGCGCCGGCTCGTCGAGCACGGCCCGTACGTCGGGCTCGGCGGGCGCGCCGACGACCCGCAGCGCCTCGAAGGCGAGTCCGCGCAGCAGGGCGTCCTCCCCGCGGGCGCCGCCGAGCAGCTCGGTGACGGCGCTGCCGACGGGGCGGGCGGCGAGCCAGGCGCGGTACTCGGCGCGGGCCGCGTTGGGCCGCAGTTGCGCGCAGCCGCGGAGCATGTCCTCGGCCGACTGCTCGATGTTCCCGGCGGGGCTCTGCGCGGCCACGCAGATCTGCTCCAGCTTGACCCACACCGCCCAGCTCCCGAGCGGGGTGAGTGTGGCCTGCCCGTCCCCGTCGGTCAGCGCCCCCACCGCGGCGAGTGCCCGGAGGGCCCAGTCGAGGAGCGGCGCGAGCGAGGTGCCCTCGGCGGCGGCACCGGACAGCACGGTCACGGTGCTTCCCGCCTCGCGCACGGCGGCAAGGGCACTGCCGGGGGCCGGGGCCCCCTGGCCCTCGGGCCCGGAGACGGCCGCGGCGGGACCACCCGGTGCCTGGGCGTGCGTCGCGGACACGGGAGCGGCGGGCTCGGGCACGTGGATCGCCGGGGCCGATGCCCCGTCCTCCAGTCCGAGACCGGCACCGGGGGCTGGCCCGGAGGCGGCGGCCGCCGCGCTGTCGGGGTCGGAGACGGCGGTGGCCCGGACGGCAGGCGCCACTCGGAGGCCCGCCTCCGGGCCGGAAACGGCACCGAGTCCGGTAGCCGCAGCCGAGGACTCGGCGGTCGCGGCACCACCCGGCGCCGAAGCCGCCACATCGTCGGAGACGGTGGTGGGGGCCGCCCGGAGGCCCGTCTTCGGTTCAGGGGCGGGCTCGACCGCCGCGGTCGCGGCACCGTCCGGCGCCGGACCCGCGGCGTCGGGGTCGTAGGGGACCTCGCAGCGGTCGGTGCGCAGTTCCGTGACGCGCTGGCGGAGGAGGTCGAGGAGCTGCTCGACGGGAACGGGTCCGGCGGAGAGCTGGAGGAAGGACAGGACCTGCGGCATGGCCGAGACGACCTCGGCGACGGCGGCCGCCTCGTGGCCCTCCGGTTCCGGGCAGGCGAGCGACCAGGCGTCGAAGAGGGCCACCCAGCCGCGCAGGACGGCGCTGTCGTCGCGGTGCCAGGCACGCAGCCGCCAGCCGGGGCGGGCGTTGTCGCCGTGCACCTCGATGAGGCCGGCGAGCCGGGCGGTGTCCCAGTCGGCACGGACCTGAGCGGCGGTCAGGCCCAGATCGGCGGCCGCCCGCTCGGCGGTCGCGTCGGAGAGGGTGGCCTTGTCGTCGGTGGTCGGCCCCCCGCGGCCGGGCCCGAGGGCGGCGTCCGCCCAGCGGGCGAGGCGGGCCGCCCCGGCCAGACGGGAGCGCGCCATTCTGGCCAGCTCCGCGGGTGCCGGAGTGCCCTCCGGGGGGCGCGGGGCGGGGCGGCGCGTGTGCCGCTGGTTCACGGCTCTGGGGGCGGCGGCCAGGGGTCGTGGGCGGACGATGCGAAGCCTGGAGTCGCGCGGGATACGGGACGTCACGGGTGCAGTCTTCCGGTTGACGGTCCGAAAACCCAAACGGAATGTCACGGCAGGCGATGGAGAAGGCCAAGGGAGGGCAAAGAGGACCCCGGACAGGCACCATCCGGCCGGTTCCGAAAGGGGTCCGAGGATCCGTCCGGACGCCGGCCCCGAGGCAGGTGACACGGGGCGAACCGGAACCGTGCCCCCACCTCACATCAGCGGTGTCAGGAAGCGCCGCAGGGCTTCCTCGTACCCCTCGGGGTCGGCGTTCCACATCGCGCCGTGCGGAGCGTTCGGCACCGTGTGCAGCGCGACCAGGTTGGGACGGCGTTCGGCGAGGCGGCGGGAGAGCTGCCAGGGGGCCACCCGGTCGCCCGGGCCGTGGAAGATCAGCGTCGGTACCGTGAGCCCCTCCGGGTCCGTCGCCGCGGCCAGGCGGTCGCCGTACAGACCGGTGCGCCCCTGCGCGGCGCGCACCGCGAGCGGCAGCAGCGGGCCAGGGGTGTGCCGCGCCCGGGCCAGGGCCCGCAGTGTCACCTCCCAGTTGAGCACCGGGGAGTCCAGCACCAGTCCGGAGATCCGCTCGCGCACAGCCGAGCGGGTGGCGGCGCGCAGCGCCATCGTGGCGCCGGTGGACCAGCCGTGCAGAACGATCCGCTCGGCGCCGTACCGCACGGCGTAGCGGATCGCCGCGTCCAGGTCGCGCCACTCGGTCTCGCCGAGGTGGTTCAGGCCGTCCGGCGGACGGGGCGCGCCGAGGTCGCCGCGGTAGGCGAGGGCCAGCACCGGGAAGTGCCGGCGGTGCAGGAACCCCATGATGTTCATGGGGAGTTCGCGGGTGGCGCCCAGGCCGTGCACCGCGATCACCCAGGTCTCGCGGACTCCGGGCACGAACCACGCGGGCAGGGGGCCGAGTTCGCCCGGTATGTCGACGTCGGCATGCTCGATGCCGAGGGCGGAGCGCGGGTTGCCGATGTGCAGGTTCGGGGTGAGCCACACCTTGTCGCCGCGGTGCAGGGCGCCGTGGGTGACGCGCTCCAGCCGGCGTACGACGGTGTCGGGCCGGTGCGGGGCGGTGGGCAGGACGGGGCCGACCACCGCGTGGGAGCCGTTGCCGGCCAGGCCGTAGGTGCCCGGGCGCAGGGAGGCCAGGTCCCGGGTGAGGCTGATCTGCCCGGCGGCCGTGCCGTGCACGCTGAGCCGGGGTTCGGTGGGCAGGGGCCGGCCCGGGAGCGCCTTGAGCGCGGCGTCGCTCGCGAGCCGGCCCGCGGCGACGCTCGCCGCGCCGGCCGCCAGGGCTGCGGTGACGGCCGCGGCCGTCGCTTTGACTGTGGGCACGGCTCCAGTGTCCTGGCGCGCCCGGTCACCGGCCAGTGGGACGAAGGGTCGGGGTGACATGTCCGCGCGAGTTCCATGGAGAGCGGCGTTCATTCCGGCGCCGCCCGCACGCGGGGCCACCGTCCCGCCCCGTTCCCGATTCCCCGGCTTCCGCCCCTGTCGCTACACGCGCCCCGGCCCCGGCTGTCCGTACGCCCGCAGCCGCTCCCCCGCCTGGGCCAGTTGCTCCGGCGTCAGCAGAGCCGGTGTCAGGCCGGGGACGCCGGACGCCGCCAGCCACACACGGCACATCCACTCCAACTGGGCCGTACGGTCGTAGGCCTGGTCGAGTGTGGCGCCGTAGGTGACGGTGCCGTGGTTGCGCAGCAGGCAGCCGGTGCGGCCGTCGAGGGCACGCAGCATGTTCCCGGCCAGTTCCTCGGTGCCGTACGTGGCGTACGGGGCCACGCGGACGGGCCCGCCGAGCGCGCCGGCCATGTAGTGGATCAGCGGGAGCTCGGTGACGAGGGTCGATACGGCCGTCGCGTGCACGGCGTGGGTGTGGACGACGGCGCCCGCGTCGGTGCTGCGGTAGACGGCGAGGTGCATGGGCAGTTCGCTGGTCGGCACCAGTGTGCCGAGCACCTGCCGGCCGTCGAGGCCGACACCGGTGACGTCGTCGTCCGTGAGCCGGTCGTAGGGGACGCCCGAGGGGGTGACCAGCACGGTGTCGCCCACGCGGACGGACACGTTGCCGGAGGTGCCGACGACCAGTCCGTCGGACACCGTGCGGCGGGCCGCCGCGACCAGCGCCCGCCAGGCGCGGGCCGTCTCTCCGAGTTCGGTCATGTGCCGATCGTGCCAGGACACCTCACGCGAGCGACCGCTCTCTCCTCATCGGACCACGGGAACGGACACCCCGATGACCGACTCAGTTCATCTTCCGTTCATCCGGGTTACCTACGTTCAACGCGCCAATGACGCTCGAACGATTGCCTGGGTAAATGGAAAGCTTCTCGATGATCCTCGCGATAGTGGTGATCACCGCACTCGCGTTCGATTTCACGAACGGTTTCCACGACACCGCAAACGCGATGGCCACGACCATCTCCACCGGTGCGCTCAAGCCCAAGGTCGCGGTGGCCATGTCCGCCGTGCTGAACCTGGTGGGCGCCTTCCTGTCCGTGGAGGTCGCCAACACGATCTCCAAGGGTCTCGTCGACGAGACCGGCATCCGTCCCGAAGTCATCTTCGCCGCCCTGGTGGGCGCGATCCTCTGGAACCTGCTGACCTGGCTGGTCGGACTCCCCTCCAGTTCCTCGCACGCCCTCATGGGCGGTCTGATCGGCGCCACCATCGCCTCGGCCGGTTTCAGCGCCGTGCACGGCGGTGTCCTGCTCACCAAGGTCCTGATCCCGGCGGTCGCCGCACCGGTCGTCGCGGGTCTGGCCGCGCTGGTCTCGACCCGGCTGTCGTACGGCATCGGCCGTAAGTCGAATTCGAACGGCAAGGCGGCCGAGAAGGGCCACCGCGCCGGGCAGATCGCCTCCGCGGGCCTGGTCTCGCTGGCCCACGGCACCAACGACGCGCAGAAGACGATGGGCGTCATCACCCTCGCCCTGATCGCCGGCGGCGCCCTCGCCCCCGGCGCCAACCCTCCCACCTGGGTCATCCTCTCGGCGGGCCTGGCCATCGCGCTCGGCACCTACATCGGCGGCTGGCGCATCATCCGCACCATGGGCAAGGGCCTGACCGACCTCCAGCCGCAGCAGGGCTTCGCCGCCCAGACCAGCGCGGCCACCGCCATCCTGGCCTCCTCCCACCTCGGCTTCTCCCTCTCCACCACGCACGTCGTCTCCGGTTCGGTGATGGGCGCGGGCCTGGGCCGCAAGGGCGGCGTGGTGCGCTGGTCCACCGCGAGCCGCATGGCCGTCGCCTGGGCCCTCACGCTGCCCGCCGCGGCCCTGGTCGCGGCCGGCGCGGAGGCCGTGACGCGCCTCGGCGACTGGGGCACCTGGCTCGTCGCCGCGTTCCTGGTGGCCTCCAGCGCCGCGATCTGGAAGATCTCCCGCCGCGAGGTCGTCGACCACACCAACGTCAACGAGACCGAGGAGCCGGCCGGCGTGGTCACCCAGGCCATCGCCGCCGTCACCCCGCCCCCGGCCTCCCCGGTGACCGAGGAACTCACCGCCACGATCCCCGCCCAGGCCTCCGCACCCGCCGGTGAACCCGCGTCCGTGGCGACCCCGCCGGCCGCCACCGTCTGAGCCCGCGCCACAGGCAGAAGGAAGAGAAGCACCATGAAGATCGACTGGGTGGCCCTCGGCTCCGTCTTCGGCGTCAGCCTCGGCGTCACGGTGGGCCTCGTGGCCCTGTTCACCCTCGGCATCGCCGGCCTCTCCCGCCGCGAGCGGGCCGTCGCCGCGGGCCACGGCGGCGGGGCCCTCGCGGTCACCGGCGCCTACGCCTGCTTCGCCGCGTGCGCCGCCGCCGTGGCCTACGGGATCTACCTGATCGTGGCCTAACCCGCCGCGGCCCGGCCCCTGGCAACCGGGTTCGGGTCCGGGTCCCACCCCCTCACGTCACCCGCCCTTTCCGGGCCGTCCCCACGACGGCCCGGGAAGGGCGGGTCTTCTGGTCCCCGGCGCCCGCGGTGTGGGCCTCATCTCAGTACCCCTGCGCAGGTCAACGGCAGGTTGACGGGTGTTCGCGGTGCGTGGTGGACTGCCGGAGCCAAGTACGGCGGCAGGAGAGGAAGTCCGGTGCGAATCCGGCGCGGTCCCGCCACTGTGACCGGGGAAGAACTTCCCCGGGAGCCAGGAACTCTCGCCGCCGGTCTCGTCGAACCAGGGCGTGGACACCCTGAGTGAGGACACATATCGCCATGCGCGGCTGCCGACCAAGGTTCACCAGCGTCTGTCCGACCGTCCGCACGACCGGCTGACCCGATGGGTGCCGATCGCGACTTCGCGTACGGCGCCGCCGCCGGCCTCCTCGGTGACCTGCTCCTCGGCGATCCGCGCCGCGGGCACCCCGTCGCCGTGTTCGGACGGGCCGCGGGTGCCGTGGAACGCGCGCTGTGGCGGGACCACCGCGGCTGGGGCGCCCTGCACACCGCCGTGTGCGTGGGGGGCGTCGTGTCGTCGGCCGCGCTGGCCGTGTCCGCCGCGCGTTCCTCCCGTACCGCGTCCGTCGCGCTGACCGCCGCCGCCACCTGGGCCGTCGTCGGCGGGACCTCCCTCGCCCGTGAGGCACGGGAGATCGGGCGCGCGCTGGGGGCCGGGGACGTCGAGGCCGCCCGGGCGCGGCTGCCGCATCTGTGCGGGCGCGACCCGCAGGCGCTGGACGCCGACGGGATCGCCCGGGCCGTCGTCGAGTCCGTCGCCGAGAACACCTCCGATGCGGTGGTGGGCGCGCTGGTGTGGGGCGCCGCCGCCGGTGTGCCGGGCCTTCTCGGCTTCCGCGCGGTCAACACCCTGGACGCCATGGTCGGGCACAAGTCCCCCCGGTACCGCCGCTACGGCTGGGCCTCGGCCCGGCTCGACGACCTCGCCGGATGGCCGGGGGCCCGGCTCACCGCCACCCTGGCGGCCGTCGCGGGCGACGACCCGCGCGGTGCCGTACGGGCCTGGCGCTCCGACGCCGGGAAGCATCCGAGCCCCAACGCCGGTCCGGTGGAAGCCGCCTTCGCGGGGGCGCTCGGGGTGCGGCTGGGCGGCACGCTCTCGTACGCCGGGCGCGTGGAGCACCGCCCGGTGCTCAACGGCGCCGGACGCGCCGTCCGGCCGGGTGACATCGAGCGCGCGGTACGGCTCTCCCGCCGCGTGGGCTGGCTCGCGCTCGGAGTGTGCGCGGGCGTACGGCTGCTGAAGAGAGGACGGACGTCATGAGTGGCGGTCTGCTCGTCGCCGGCACCACCTCCGACGCCGGGAAGAGCGTCGTCACGGCCGGGATCTGCCGGTGGCTGCGGCGCCAGGGCGTGAAGGTCGCTCCCTTCAAGGCGCAGAACATGTCCCTCAACTCGTTCGTCACCCGGGAGGGCGCCGAGATCGGGCGGGCGCAGGCCATGCAGGCCCAGGCGTGCCGCATCGAGCCGACCGCGCTGATGAACCCGGTGCTGCTCAAGCCGGGCGGCGAGCAGAGCAGCCAGGTCGTCCTGCTGGGCAAACCGGTGGGCGAGTTGAGCGCGCGCGGCTACCACGGCGGGCGGCAGCAGAAGCTCCTCGGCACCGTGCTGGACTGCCTCGCCGAGCTGCGGAGCACGCACGACGCGGTGATCTGCGAGGGGGCGGGCAGCCCGGCGGAGATCAACCTGCGCCGGACCGACATCGTCAACATGGGGATCGCGCGCGGCGCGCGGCTGCCCGTGCTCGTCGTCGGCGACATCGACCGCGGTGGCGTCTTCGCCTCCTTCTACGGCACGCTCGCACTGCTGTCGCCGGAGGACCAGGAACTCGTCGCCGGGTTCCTCGTCAACAAGTTCCGCGGGGACGTCTCGCTGCTCGAACCCGGGCTCGACATGCTGCACGGGCTCACCGGCCGGCGTACGTACGGCGTGCTGCCGTTCCGGCACGGGCTCGGCATCGACGAGGAGGACGGGCTGCGCATGTCCCTTCGGGGAGCCGTGCGGGAGTCCGCCGTGGCTCCCCCGGTCGGGGAGGACGTGCTGCGGGTCGCCGTCTGCGCCGTGCCGCTGATGTCCAACTTCACCGACGTGGACGCGCTCGCCGCCGAACCGGGCGTCGTCGTGCGGTTCGTGGACCGGCCCGAGGAGCTGACCGACGCCGACCTCGTCGTCGTGCCCGGCACACGCGGCACGGTCAGGGCGCTGGAATGGCTGCGGGAGCGGGGGCTCGCACGGGCTGTGGCGAGCCGGGCCGCCGAGGGGCGGCCGGTGCTGGGCATCTGCGGCGGCTTCCAGATCCTCGGCGAGCACATCGAGGACGACGTGGAGAGCCGGCGCGGGCACGTCGACGGGCTGGGCCTGCTGCCCGTACGGGTCGGGTTCGCCCGTGAGAAGACCCTCACCCGGCCGCGGGGCGTGGCCCTCGGCCAGCGGGTCGAGGGGTACGAGATCCACCACGGGGTCGCCGAAGTCACCGGCGGGGAACCCTTCCTGGACGGCTGCCGGGTCGGGGCCGTCTGGGGCACGCACTGGCACGGCTCGCTGGAGTCGGACGGCTTCCGGCGCGCGTTCCTGCGCGAGGTGGCGGCCGCGGCTGGACGCCGTTTCGTGCCGGCGCCCGACACCTCGTTCGCCGCGCTGCGCGAGGAGCAGCTCGACCGGCTCGGCGACCTGATCGAACAGCACGCGGACACGGACGCGCTCTGGCGGCTCATCGAGTCGGGCGCGCCGCAAGGACTGCCTTTCATTCCACCGGGAGCGCCCGCATGAGCACAGTGTTGTTGTTGTCGACCGCCGACACCGATCTGCTCGCCGCCCGAGCCTCGGCCGCCTCCTACCGGATCGGCAATCCGACCCGCGTGGACGTCGACGAGGAGCTTCCGGGGCTGCTCGACGGTGCGGACATCGCCGTCGTACGGCTGCTCGGCGGCAAGCGCGCCTGGGAGGACGGACTCGCCGCGCTGAAGGCCTCCGGCGTGCCGACGGTGCTGCTGGGCGGAGAGGCCGTACCGGACGCCGAGTTGATGGCCGAGTCGTCGGTGCCGGCCGGAGTCGTGGCGGAGGCGCTGAAGTACCTCGTCGAGGGCGGCCCGGAGAACCTGGCGGAACTCGCCCGGTTCCTCTCCGACACGGTGCTGCTGACCGGCGAGGGCTTCGAGGAGCCGCGGCGGATGCCGGAGTACGGCGTCCACGGCGAACGTGCCCTGGTGGCCGGGCGCCCGACCGTCGGCGTGCTCTTCTACCGCGCCCACGAACTGAGCGGCAACAGCGCGTTCGTCGACACGCTGTGCGACACGATCGAGGCGCACGGCGCCAACGCCCTTCCCGTCTACTGCGGTTCGCTGCGCGGCGCGGACGCCGGGCTGTACGAGATCCTCGGACGCGCCGACGCCCTGGTCGCCACCGTCCTCGCCGCCGGTGGCACGCACGCTTCTCAGGCGTCGGCGGGCGGCGACCAGGAGGCCTGGGACATCGGGGCGCTCGCGGACCTCAACATCCCCGTGCTGCAAGGGCTCTGCCTGACCTCCTCGCGCGCCGCGTGGGACGAGTCCGACGCCGCGCTGTCCCCCATGGACGCGGCCATGCAGGTCGCCATCCCGGAGTTCGACGGGCGGCTGATCACCGTCCCGTTCTCCTTCAAGGAGCAGGGCCCGGACGACGTGCCGGTGTACACGGCCGACCCCGAGCGGGCCGCCCGGGTCGCCGGGATCGCCGTACGGCACGCGCGGTTGAAGCACAAGGCCAACGCGGAGAAGCGGGTCGCGCTTGTCTTCACGGCGTACCCGACCAAGCACTCACGGGTCGGCAACGCCGTGGGGCTCGACACCCCGGCGTCGGCGGTACGGGTCCTGGACGCGCTGCGGGACGCGGGCTACGCGGTCGAGGGCTGTCCCGACAACGGCGACGAGCTCATCCACCGCCTCATCGAGGCCGGCGGTCACGACGTGGAGTGGCTGACGGAGGACCAGCTCGCCGCCGCGCCCGCGCGCGTGCCGCTGGCCGACTACCGGGCGTGGTTCGACCGGCTGGACCCGGAGCTGCGGAACGCGATGACGGAGGCGTGGGGCGAGCCGCCGGGCGGCCTGTACGTCGACGGCGGCGACATCGTCCTGGCCTCCCTGCGGTTCGGGAACGTGGTCGTCATGATCCAGCCGCCGCGCGGCTTCGGCGAGAACCCGATCGCGATCTACCACGACCCCGACATGCCGCCTTCCCACCACTACATGGCGGCCTACCGGTGGCTGGAGGCTGGGACATCAGAGGGGGGGTTCGGCGCCGACGCGATCGTGCACATGGGCAAGCACGGCACGATGGAGTGGCTGCCCGGCAAGGGGCTGGGCCTGTCCCGCGGATGCGCGCCGGACGCGGTGCTCGGCGACCTGCCGCTGGTGTACCCGTTCATCGTCAACGACCCCGGCGAGGGCACCCAGGCCAAGCGGCGCGGGCACGCCACGGTCGTCGACCACCTCGTCCCGCCGATGGCGCGCGCGGACACGTACGGCGACCTGGCCAAACTGGAGCAGCTCCTGGACGAGTACGCGCTGGTCTCCGACCTGGACCCGGCGAAGGCTCCCGCCGTGCGGGCCCAGATCTGGACCCTGGTCAAGGCCGCCGAGCTGCACCACGACCTGCGGGTGGACGAGCAGCCGGACGACGACGCGTTCGACGAGTTCGTCATGCACATCGACGGCTATCTGTGCGAGATCAAGGACGTGCAGATCAGGGACGGCCTGCACATCCTCGGCGGCGGCCCGGTCGGCGAGCCGCGCGTGAACCTGGTGCTGGCCGTGCTGCGCGCCTCCCAGGTGTGGGGCGGGCAGGCGAACGCGCTGCCGGGGCTGCGGGCCTGTCTCGCGGAGCACTTCGGTCTGGTGGAGAAGGAGTTGCTGGCCGAGCCGGGCGCGCCCGTGAAGGTGCCGGTCGAGCTGACGGAACTGGTCGAGGGGCCCTCCCGTACGGCGGCGGACGCCATCGACCTGCTGGAGCAGCTGTGCCGGCGGTTCGCCGAGGGCATGGAGGAGCGCGGCTGGGCGGCCGACGCGGCTCCGGCGCTGGTACGGGAGGTGCTGGGCACCGAACTCCCGGACGCGACGGCCGTGCTGGAGTTCGCCTGCACCGAGGTCGTGCCGCGGCTCGCCCGTACGACGGACGAGATCGGGCACATCCTGCGGGCGCTGGACGGCGGTTACGTCCCCGCGGGGCCGTCCGGCTCGCCGACCCGGGGTCTGGTCAACGTGCTGCCGACCGGGCGCAACTTCTACTCGGTCGACCCCAAGGCGATCCCGTCCAGGCTGAGTTGGGAGGTCGGCCAGTCACTGGCTGACTCGCTGGTCGCCCGCTACCTTCAGGACACCGGCGCGTACCCGAAGTCGGTGGGCCTGACGGTCTGGGGCACGTCCGCGATGCGCACCCAGGGCGACGACATCGCCGAGATCCTGGCGCTGCTGGGCTGCCGCCCGGTGTGGGACGACGCCTCCCGCCGGGTGACCGGTTTCGAGGTGGTCTCCCTGGCGGAGCTGGGCCGGCCGCGCATCGACGTGACGGTCCGCATCTCGGGCTTCTTCCGGGACGCGTTCCCCCACGTCGTCGGGCTGATCGACGACGCGGTTCGGGCGGTGGCGGAGCTGGACGAACCCGCCGAGCGGAACTTCGTGAAGGCCCACGCCGACGAGGACACCACCGAGCACGGCGACCGGCGCCGCGCCACGGCCCGTATCTTCGGCTCCAAGCCGGGCGCGTACGGCGCGGGTCTGCTGCCGCTGATCGACGCGCGCAACTGGCGCTCGGACGCGGACCTCGCAGAGGTGTACGCGGTGTGGGGCGGCTACGCCTACGGACGCGGCCTCGACGGGCGAGCGGCGCGCGGGGACATGGAGACGGCGTTCCGGCGGATCGCGGTGGCGGCGAAGAACGTCGACACCCGTGAGCACGACCTGGTCGACGCGGACGACTACTTCCAGTACCACGGCGGCATGGTCGCGATGGTGCGCCATCTGACGGGGGCGAGCCCCGAGGCGTACGTCGGGGACTCCGCCGTCCCGGACCAGGTCAAGACCCGCACGCTGGGCGAGGAGACGCACCGGGTCTTCCGCGCCCGGGTGGTCAACCCGCGCTGGATGGCGGCCATGCGCCGGCACGGCTACAAGGGCGCCTTCGAGATGGCGGCGACCGTGGACTACCTGTTCGGCTACGACGCCACGGCGGGCGTGGTCGACGACTGGATGTACGAGAAGCTCAGCGCCGAGTACGTCTTCGACGCCGAGAACCGGGACTTCATGAAGAAGTCCAACCCATGGGCGCTGCGGGGCATCACCGAGCGGCTGCTGGAAGCGGCCGACCGCGGGCTGTGGGCCGAGCCGGACGCGGACACGCTGGAGCGGCTGCGGGCCACCTACCTGGAGCTGGAGGGCGACTTGGAGGGCGAGGACAAGTGACCACCCCGTATCCGTTCACGGCTGTCGTCGGACAGGACGACCTGCGGTTGGCGCTGCTGCTGAACGCGGTGTCTCCGCAGGTGGGCGGTGTTCTCGTGCGCGGCGAGAAGGGCACCGCCAAGAGCACCGCCGTACGTGCCCTGTCGGCCCTGATGCCCACGCTGAACGTCGTCTCCGGCTGTCGTTTCTCCTGTGACCCCGGCTCGCCCGACCCCGCCTGCCCGGACGGGCCGCACGAGCCGGGGGCCGGTGCCGAGCGGCCGGCGCGGATGGTCGAGTTGCCCGTGGGGGCCTCCGAGGACCGGCTCGTGGGCGCGCTCGACATCGAGCGGGCGCTCGCCGAGGGCGTGAAGGCGTTCGAGCCGGGCCTGCTCGCCGACGCGCACCGCGGGATCCTCTACGTCGACGAGGTCAACCTTCTGCACGACCACCTCGTGGACCTCCTGCTGGACGCTGCCGCCATGGGCGCCTCCTACGTGGAACGCGAGGGCGTCTCCGTACGGCACGCTGCGCGCTTCCTGCTCGTCGGGACCATGAACCCGGAGGAGGGCGAGCTGCGGCCGCAGCTCCTCGACCGGTTCGGGCTCACCGTCGAGGTCGCGGCCTCCCGGGAACCCGACCAGCGGGTGGAGGTCGTGCGCAGGCGGCTCGCCTACGACGACGGCCCCGCCGCCTTCGCCGCACGCTGGGCCGACGAGGAGGCCGCCGTACGGGCGCGGATCGTGGCCGCGCGGGAGCTGCTGCCGCAGGTCCGGCTGGGCGATGGCGCGCTGCGGCAGATCGCCGCGACCTGTGCCGCCTTCGAGGTGGACGGCATGCGCGCCGACATCGTCATGGCCCGGACCGCCACCGCGCTGGCCGCCTGGGCCGGGCGGACCGACGTGCTCGCCGAGGACGTCCGGCAGGCCGCGCTGCTGGCCCTCCCCCACCGGCGGCGGCGGAATCCGTTCGACGCGCCGGGGCTGGACGAGAACAAGCTCGACGAGACGCTGGAGCAGTTCGGCGATTCCCCGGACGACGACTCCGACCCCGATCCGGACGGGCCGGGCGGGCCGGGCGGAGGCGGCGGGCAGCCGACGCAGGACGGCCCCGAGGGCAACGGGGACACGCCCGCCCAGCCCGAGGCCGGCGACAGCGGCGAGCCGCAGCCCTCCGGTGCCGGCGCCGGTGAGCAGTCCGCCGTACGCTCCTCCGAGCCGTTCCGCACCAAGGTGCTGAGCGTGCCCGGCCTCGGCGAGGGCGCCGCCGGGCGGCGTTCGCGGGCGCGGACCGAGCACGGGCGCACGATCGGGGCACGGCGGCCCCGAGGCACCCTGACCAAGCTGCACCTGGCGGCCACCGTGCAGGCGGCGGCCCCGCACCAGCGGGCACGTGGGCGGTCCGGGCCGGGGCTGGTGGTCCGCCGGGACGATCTGCGGCAGGCGGCCCGCGAGGGGCGTGAGGGGAACCTCGTCCTGTTCGTGGTCGACGCCTCCGGCTCGATGGCCGCGCGGCAGCGGATGAGCGCCGTGAAGGGGGCGGTGCTGTCGCTGCTCCTCGACGCCTACCAGCGGCGGGACAAGGTGGGGCTGGTGACCTTCCGGGGCAAGGACGCGCAGGTCGCGCTGCCGCCCACCTCGTCCGTGGACGCCGCCGCGGCCCGGCTGGAGTCGCTGCCGACGGGCGGGCGCACTCCGCTGGCGGCCGGGCTGCTCAAGGCGCACGAGGTGCTGCGGGTCGAGCGGCTGCGTGATCCCGCGCGGCGGGCGCTGGTCGTGGTCGTGACCGACGGGCGGGCCACGGACAAAGGGGCGGCGCGAAGCGCCTCAGGCCGGGGTGGTGGTCGGGCGACGGGTGGGACGGAGCCGGTGGCCCTGGCCGGGCGCGCGGCGCGGCTGTTCGCGGCCGAGGGGGTCGCGTCGGTGGTCGTGGACTGCGAGTCGGGGCCGGTGCGGCTGGGGCTCGCCGGACAGCTCGCGGGTGAACTGGGCGGTACGGCCGTGGCGTTGGACGAGCTGCGGGCGGACAGCATCGCCGGTCTTGTCAGGGACGTGCAGGGGACTTCGAGGAGGGCCGCGTAATGCCTCAGGGGCAGCCGAGCGTCGTACCGGAGGACGGGCTGACGACCCGCCAGCGGCGCAACCGTCCGCTGGTCGTCGTGCACACCGGGGTCGGCAAGGGCAAGTCCACCGCCGCCTTCGGGCTGGCGCTGCGCGCCTGGAACCAGGGCTGGCCGATCGGGGTGTTCCAGTTCGTCAAGTCGGCGAAGTGGCGCGTCGGCGAGGAGCGCGCGCTACGGGTGCTCGGCGACTCCGGCGAGGGCGGGTCCGTCGCGTGGCACAAGATGGGCGAAGGCTGGTCCTGGGTGCAGCGGGACGCACAGGGTGACAACGCGACCAACGAGCAGAAGGCGCGTGAGGGCTGGGAGCAGGTCAAGCGGGACCTGGCCGCCGAGACGTACCGGCTGTACGTGCTCGACGAGTTCGCGTACCCGATGCACTGGGGCTGGATCGGCACCGACGAGGTCGTGGACGTGCTGCGGAACCGGCCCGGAACCCAGCATGTGGTGATCACCGGGCGGAACGCACCCGAGGAACTGGTGGACTTCGCCGACCTCGTCACCGACATGTCCAAGGTGAAGCATCCGATGGACGCCGGGCAGAAGGGGCAGAGGGGCATCGAGTGGTGACGTCCCTGTCCGTGCCCCGGCTGGTCGTCGCCGCGCCCTCGTCGGGCAGCGGCAAGACCACCGTCGCCACGGGGCTGATGGCCGCGCTGACCCGGCGGGGCCTTTCGGTGTCCCCGCACAAGGTCGGCCCGGACTACATCGACCCCGGGTATCACGCGCTCGCCACCGGGCGTGCGGGGCGGAACCTGGACGCGTACCTGTGCGGGCCGGAGCTGATCGGGCCGCTGTTCCTGCACGGGGCGCGCGGGTGTGACGTCGCCGTCGTCGAGGGCGTGATGGGGCTGTACGACGGGGCCGCCGGGGAGGGTGAACTGGCGTCCACCGCGCAGGTGGCGAAGCTGCTGCGGGCGCCGGTGGTGCTGGTCGTCGACGCGTCGTCGCAGTCGCGGTCGGTGGCGGCGCTGGTGCACGGGTTCGTGACCTGGGATCCGGAGGTGCGGATCGGGGGCGTGATCCTCAACAAGGTGGCCTCCGACCGGCACGAGGCGCTGCTGCGCGAGGCGCTGGACGCGGTCGGGGTGCCCGTGCTGGGAGTTCTGCGGCGGGTCGAGCAGGTCGACACGCCCTCTCGTCATCTCGGTCTGGTGCCGGTCGCCGAGCGGCGGGCGGCGGCCGTGGACGCGGTGACGGCGATGGCGGCGCAGGTCTCCGACGGGTGCGATCTGGAGGCGCTGGTCGCGCTGGCGCGCGGTGCGGGGACGTTGCCGTGTGCGGCCTGGGACGCGGCCGAGGTCCTGCTCTCCGCCGGCGGGGGATCCTCCCGGGAAAGGCCCAGGGTCGCCGTCGCCGGTGGATCCGCCTTCACCTTCTCCTACGCCGAGCACGCCGAGTTGCTGAGCGCCGCCGGGGCCGAGGTCATGCCCTTCGACCCGCTGCGGGACGAGCGGCTGCCCGAGGGGACCCGCGGGCTGGTCGTCGGGGGCGGGTTTCCCGAGGTGTACGCGGCGGAGCTGTCCGCCAACGAGCCCTTGCGCGGGGCCGTCGCCGAGCTCGCGCTCGGCGGCGCTCCCGTCGCCGCCGAGTGTGCGGGGCTGCTGTATCTGTGCCGGGAGCTGGACGGGCAGCCCATGTGCGGGGTGCTGGACGCCTCGGCGCGGATGACCGGGCGGCTCACGCTCGGCTACCGGGACGCCGTGGCCGTGAGCGGCAGCGTGCTCGCCGGGGCCGGGGAGCGGATGCGGGGGCACGAGTTCCACCGGACCGTCGTCGAGCCCGGCTGGGGGACGGGGGCGGCGGCCCCCGCCTGGGGTGTGCGCGTCCCCGAGCGGCGGGTCGAAGGCTTCGTACAGAGGAACGTGCACGCGAGTTATCTGCACACGCACTGGGCCGCCGCGCCCGGTGTCGCCCGTCGGTTCGTCGAGAGGTGCCGGACGTCATGAGCAGCAGGCTGATCGGAGTCGGGGTGGGTCCCGGCGATCCGGAGCTGGTGACCGTCAAGGGCGTCAACGCCCTGCGTGCCGCGGACGTCGTCGTCGTGCCCGTGATGGGCGCGTCCGACGGAACGGACGGCGGGGAACGGGGGCGTGCCGAGGCGACCGTGCTGCACTACGTGCCCGCGGAGAAGGTCGTCCGGGTGGTGTTCGCGCTGAACGAGCGGTCGGACCGGGCGCGGCGGGAGGCCGCGTGGGACGCGGCCGGGGCGCGGGTCGCCGGGCTGCTCGAGGCCCGCGGCACGGTCGCCTTCGCCACCATCGGCGACCCCAACGTCTATTCGACCTTCACGTATCTCGCGCAGACCGTCGCCGCCCTGGTGCCGGGGACCGTGGTGGAGACGGTGCCCGGGATCACCGCGATGCAGGATCTGGCGGCGCGTTCGGGGGCCGTGCTGACCGAGGGCACCGAGCCGCTGACCCTGGTGCCGGTCACCGCGGGGGCCGCCGTGCTCAAGGAGGCGCTCAGCGGGCCCGGGACCGTCGTGGCGTACAAGTTCGGTCGGCAGGCGCGTGAGGTGGCCGAGGCGCTGCGGGACAGCGGGCGGATCGACGACGCGGTGTGGGGGTCGGCGCTGGGGCTGCCGGAGGAGTCGATCCGGCCGGCGTCGGGGCTGGACGGAGCACCGCTGCCGTACCTCTCGACGCTCATCGCGCCCGCGCGGCGCGAGGGCGGGCGGGGCGGCAAGCTGTGAGCCGTACCCGCACGCGGGGCGACCGGTCACGCCGCCAGGCCGACCACAACCCAGATGAAGGCCACGCCCGCGACCGTGCACAGCAGGGTCGAGCGGGCCGGGTGCTCGTGGTGGGCCTCGGGAAGGATCTCGGCCGCGGCGAGGTAGAGCAGCGCCCCGCCGAAGAGGCCGAGATAGCCGCCGAGAAACCACCCCGGGATGCTGACGAGCGTGGTCGCGGCGGCGCCCACCATGGGAGCGAGGGCGTCCGCGACGAGCATGGCGACGGCCTTGCGGCGCGCGTTGCCGTACAGGCTGGTGAGGGTGAACGTGTTGAAGCCGTCGGCGAAGTCGTGGGCGATGACCGCGACCGCGACCGCGGCGCCCATGCCGTCGTTCACCTGGAAGGCGGCGCCTATGGCCACGCCGTCCATGGCGCTGTGACCGACCATGGCGGCCGCCGCCGTCAGGCCCACCTCGGGGGCGCGGTGGTTGTGCCGCTCGGCGCCGCCGTGCGCGGCCTGCCGCGCGGCCAGCAGGCGTTCCACCAAGTGGGCCACCAGGAACCCGGCCACGAAGAGCAGCAGGGCCGCCGGTACGCCGAACACCTCCCGGTCGGCCGCGTGCAGCGCCTCGGGCAGCAGGTCCAGGCCGACCACGCCCAGCATCAGGCCGCCCGCCAGTCCCAGGACCAGGTGGCGGCGGTCGGTCACCCGCTGTGCCGTCCAGCCGCCGGCCAGCGTCATCAGGAACGCGCCGAGCGCGACGAAGACCGCCATGTGCCCTTGCTATCCGATCAGGCCCCGATCGCGCACATCCGGCCACTGCTACATCCCTGCATACCAGGACATTTCGCATGAGAGGACCCGAAGTCATGGCCGATGCCCCGACTGGCAAGGTGACCTTCGTCGGTGCCGGCCCCGGCGCCGCCGACCTGCTGACGTTCCGCGCCGCCCGCGCGATCGCCGAGGCCGACGTGGTGATCTGGGCGGCCAGCCTGGTGCAGGCCGAGGTGCTCCAGCACGCGCGCAAGGACGCGGAGATCCTGGACTCGGCGGCCATGTCCCTGGAGGACGTCGTCGCCGTGTACCGGCGGGCGCACGCGGAGGGGCTGAAAGTGGCCCGTATCCACTCCGGCGACCCGGCGCTGTGGGGCGGCACGCAGGAGCAGCTCGACCGGTGCGCGGACATCGGGATCGAGACGGAGGTCGTGCCCGGCGTCTCGTCCTTCTCCGCCGTGGCCGCGCTGGCCCGGCGCGAGCTGACGATTCCGGAGGTCGCGCAGTCGGTCGTGCTGACCCGGCTCGGTGGCGGGAAGACGCCTATGCCGCCCGGCGAGGAGGTGCGCGAGTTCGCCCGACACGGCACCACGATGGCGGTGTTCCTGTCGGCGGCCCGCAGCGGCCAGCTGGTGCGGGAGCTGCTGGAGGGCGGCTACCCGACGTCCACGCCGGTCGTGGTGGCGTACCAGGCGACCTGGCCGGAGGAGCTGATCGTCAGGTGCACGGTCGGCACGCTGGAGGAGACGGTCAAGGAGCACAAGCTCTGGAAGCACACGCTGTTCCTGGTCGGACCGGCCCTCGACGCCCACGGCACCCGCTCGCACCTGTACCACCCCGGTCACTTCCACGGCCACCGCAAGGCTGACCCCGAGGCCCGCAGGACCCTGCGCGCGCGGGGTGCGAGCACGTGATCACGGTCGTCGGCACGGGCACCGGGGCGTACGGCACTCGAGTGCCGCCCGGCGCCCGGCTCGTCGTGGGCGCACGGCGGCATCTGGACGCCGTATCGCTGCCGGAGGGCGCCGAGCGGGTCGTCCTGGGTCCGCTGGCGCCCGCGCTCGACACCATCGGGGAGTACGTCGGCAAGGAGCGGCCCGTGCTGGTGCTGGCCTCCGGGGACCCCGGTTTCTTCGGGATCGTACGGGCGCTCGCCGAGCGGTTCGGGCCCGGGCTGCTGGACGTCCGCCCCGGGGTCTCCTCCGTCGCCGCCGCCTTCGCGCGGATCGGGCTGCCCTGGGACGACGCGGTGGTGGTCAGCGCGCACGGGCGGGATCTGCGTACGGCCGTGAACGTGTGCCGGGCGCGGGCGAAGGTCGCCGTGCTGACCGGGCCGGGGGCCGGGCCCGCCGAGCTGGGCGCCGCGCTGGCGGGCACCTGCGGCGACGACCGGGTGCTGGTCGTCGCCTCCGCGCTGGGTGACCCGGCGGGCGAGCGCGTGGAGCGGCTCACCCCGGCCGAGGCCGCCGCCCGCGACTGGGGCACGGCGGTGAACGTGGTGCTGTGCCTTTCCGGGGCGCGGGCGCCGGGGCCGTTGCGCACGGTCGCGGGGCCACCGGCCGGCCCGTCCCGATGGGCCCTGGAGGAGAGCGAGTTCACCCACCGCGACTCGATGATCACCAAGTTCGAGGTGCGCGCCCTGGCGCTGGCCCGGCTCGGGCCGCACCTCGGCGACCTGGTCTGGGACGTGGGCGCGGGCTCCGGGTCGGTCGCCGTCGAGTGCGCCCGGCTGGGCGCCGCCGTCACCGCCGTCGAGAAGACGGCCGACGGCGTGGAGCGGATCCGCGCCAACGCGGCGGCGCACGGCGTGGACGTGTCGGTGGTGCACGGGGCCGCGCCGGAGGCGCTGGCCCGGCTCGCCGACCCCGACGCCGTGTTCGTGGGCGGCGGCGGGCGCGCGCTGCCCGCCGTCGTGACCGCGTGCGCGCGGCGGGCCCGGCGGACCGTCGTGGTCGCCGTGGCGGCCCTCGACCGGGTGCCGGCCGTGCGCGAGGCGCTGGCCGCCGCCGGGTTCGCCTGCGACGGCGTGCTGCTCCAGTCCTCGCGGCTGGCGCCGCTGCCGGGCGACGTGACCCGGCTCGCGGCCACCAACCCTGTTTTCCTGCTGTGGGGCACGCGGCCCCCGGTGCTTCATGAAGGAGTCACTAAGTGATCGGCCTCATTTCCGCCACGGCGGCGGGCGCGGCTGCGCGTGACCGGCTGGCCGTGGCCTGGCCGGACCGTACCCGGGTGTACGAAGGGCCCGTCGGGGAGGCCGTGCGGGCGGCCTTCGCCGAGTGCGGGCAGCTGGTGTGCTTCCTGGCGACGGGTGCGGTCGTCCGGCTGATCGCGCCGCTGCTGGGCGAGAAGGCCTCCGATCCGGGCGTGGTGTGCGTCGACGAGGGCGGCCGGTTCGCGGTGTCCCTGGTGGGCGGGCACGCGGGCGGGGCGAACGAACTGGCCCGCGCGGTGGGCGAGGTGCTGGGCGCGGAGCCGGTCGTGACGACCGCGACGGACGCCGTGGGACTGCCCGGCCTGGACATGATCGGGCTTCCGGTGGAAGGCGATGTCGCCGGGGTCTCGCGAGCGCTGCTCGACGGTGAGCCGGTCGTCCTGGACGCGGAGGTGCGCTGGCCGCTGCCGCCGCTGCCGGTCGCCGCCGAGGGCGCGTACACGATCCGGGTCACCGACCGTGCCGCCGTCCCCGCCGAGCGGGAGGTGGTCCTGCGGCCGCCGACCCTGGTGGTGGGCGTCGGCGCGTCCCGGGGCGCACCTGCCGACGAGGTGGTGGGCCTGGTCGAGGGCGCGCTCGCGGAGGCCGGGCTGTCCGCGGCGTCGCTCGCCGAACTGGCCACGGTCGACGCCAAGGCGGAGGAGCCCGGCGTCGTCGAGGCGGCCCGGCGGCTCGGGGTGCCCCTGGTCACGTACTCCGCCGATGAGTTGGCGGCGGTCGACGTGCCCAATCCGTCGCGGGCGCCGCTCGCCGCCGTCGGCACCCCGTCGGTCGCGGAGGCCGCCGCGCTCGTGCGCGGGGGTGAACTCCTCGTGCCCAAGCGGAAGTCGGAGCGCCCCGACGGGACGCCCGCGATGGCCACCTGCGCGGTCGTACGGCGTCCGGGGCGCGGGCGGCTCGCGGTCGTCGGGCTGGGGCCGGGCGCGCGGGACCTGCTCACGCCACGCGCGCAGGCGGAGTTGTGGCGCGCTTCCGTGCTCGTGGGGCTCGACCAGTACGTCGACCAGATCCGCGACCTGCTGCGGCCCGGCACCCGGATCCTCCAGTCGGGGCTGGGCGCGGAGGAGGAGCGGGCGCGCACGGCGGTCGCCGAGGCCCGGCGAGGGCACGCCGTCGCGCTGATCGGCAGCGGGGACGCCGGGGTGTACGCCATGGCCTCGCCCGCGCTCGCCGAGGCGTCCGACGACATCGACGTGACCGGCGTTCCGGGGGTCACGGCGGCGCTCGCGGCCGGGGCGGTCCTCGGCGCGCCGCTCGGGCACGACCATGTGTCGATCAGCCTGTCCGACCTGCACACGCCGTGGGAGGTCATCGAGCGGCGGGTGCGGGCGGCGGCCGAGGCGGATCTCGTCGTGACGTTCTACAACCCCCGCTCCCGGGGCCGGGACTGGCAGTTGCCGAAGGCGCTGGCGATCCTCGCCGGGCACCGGGAGCCGACGACGCCGGTCGGCGTCGTGCGCAACGCCTCGCGGCCCGGCGAGTCCAGCCGGGTCACCACGCTGGCCGGTCTCGACCCGGAGACGGTCGACATGATGACGGTCGTGACCGTGGGCAACACCGCGACCCGCGAGATCGCGGGACGCATGGTCACGCCGCGCGGCTACCGCTGGCAGGCACCCCGGGAGGAGCCCAAGTGAACCGTGTCGTGCACCCGATCGAGCAGGAGTCGTTCCGGCGGCTGCGCGCCCGCCTGGACACCTCGCGCCTCGCGCCGCTGACGCGGGCGGTGGTGGAGCGGGTCGTCCACTCCTCCGCCGACCTGGAGTACGCCTCCGACCTCGTCATGGACGAGGGCGAGCTGATGACGGCGCACGCCGCGCTGCACGCGGGGGCTCCGGTGGTCGCGGACGTGGAGATGGTGGCCGCCGGGATCACCCGGCGCACGAGCGTCTGCCGGCTGAGGGACGCCAGGTCCGGTCCCGGGATGACCCGTTCGGCGCACGCGATCCGGCTGGCGTACGAGGACGTCGGCCCGGGCGCGCTGTGGGTGATCGGCTGCGCCCCGACCGCCCTGGAGGAGCTGCTGAAGCTGGACGCCTCCCCCGCGCTCGTCATCGGTCTGCCCGTCGGTTTCGTCGGGGCGGCCGAGTCCAAGGCCGCGTTGCGCGAAAGCGGGCTCCCCGCCGTGAGCAACGTGTCCGAGAAGGGCGGTTCGGCGGTCGCCGCGGCCGCGCTCAACGCCCTGCTGTACCACCCCACTTCGCTTGAGGAGACCCTGTGACCACCCCGCCGCCGCCCGCCCTGCTCATCGCCGGTCACGGCACCCGGGACGACGCCGGAGCCGAGGCGTTCCGCAGCTTCGTACGGGAGTTGGGGCGCCGCCGACCCGAACTGCCCGTCGCGGGCGGCTTCATCGAGCTGTCCCCTCCACCGCTGGGCGAGGCCGTCGCCGAGCTGGTGGAGCGGGGCGTGCGGCGGTTCGCCGCCGTACCGCTGATGCTGGTGTCCGCCGGGCACGCCAAGGGCGACATCCCGGCGGCGCTGGCCCGCGAGAAGGAACGGTATCCGGGGATCTCGTACACCTACGGCCGGCCGCTGGGCCCGCACCCCGCGCTGCTGAGCGTGCTGGAGCGGCGGCTGGACGAGGCGGTGGATCCCTCCTGGGACCGCTCCGAGGTGACCGTGCTGCTGGTCGGGCGCGGCTCGACCGACCCGGACGCCAACGCCGAGGTGCACAAGGCGGCGCGGCTGCTGTGGGAGGGGCGCGGGTACGCGGGTGTGGAGACGGCGTTCGTGTCGCTGGCGGCTCCGGACGTGCCGAGCGGACTGGAGAGGTCTGTGCGGCTGGGCGCGCGCCGGATCGTGGTCCTCCCCTACTTCCTGTTCACGGGCATCCTGCCGGACCGGGTGCGGCGGCAGACGGCGGACTGGGCGGCGGCGCACCCGGACATCGACGTGCGCTCGGCTGACGTGATCGGGCCGGAGCCGGAGCTGCTGGACCTCGTGCTGGAGCGGTACGAGGAGGCGGTGAGGGGCGATCTGCGGATGAACTGCGACTCGTGCGTGTACCGGATCGCGCTGCCGGGCTTCGAGGACAAGGTGGGGCTGCCGCAGCAGCCGCACTTCCACCCGGACGACGACGGGCACGGGCACCACCATCATGGAGGGCACGCCCACTCCCATGCGCACTGAGGACGCGGCGGGGCACGATCTGCGGCACCACGGGGACGCCGAGGTGCGCGACGGCGGGGCGGCACTGGTCGATCTGGCCGTGAACGTACGGGCGGATACGCCGCCGGCGTGGCTGCGGGAGCGGATCGCCGCCTCGCTGACCGGTCTCGCCGCCTACCCGGACGCGCGGGCCGCGCGGGCGGCGGTGGCGGCGCGGCACGGGCTGCCGGTGGAGCGGGTGTTGCTGACGGCGGGCGCCGCGGAGGCGTTCGTGCTGCTGGCGCGGGCGTTGAAGGTGCGGCGGCCGGTCGTCGTGCACCCGCAGTTCACCGAGCCGGAGGCGGCGCTGCGGGACGCGGGGCACACGGTGGACCGGGTGCTGCTGCGGGCGGAGGACGGCTTCCGACTCGATCCGGCGGCCGTCCCCGAGGACGCGGACCTGGTGGTGGTCGGCAACCCGACGAACCCGACGTCGGTGCTGCACCCGGCCTCGGTGATCGTCGAACTGGCCCGTCCGGGGCGGGTGTTGGTGGTCGACGAGGCCTTCATGGACGCGGTGCCGGGCGAGCGGGAGGCGCTGGCGGGGCGGACGGGCGTGCCCGGCCTGGTGGTGCTGCGCAGCCTGACCAAGACGTGGGGCCTTGCGGGGCTGCGGATCGGCTATGTCCTGTCGTCGCCCGAGGTGATCGCCGAGTTGGAGCGGGCCCAGCCGCTGTGGCCCGTGTCCACTCCGGCGCTCGCGGCGGCGGTCGCGTGCGTGGAGCCGCGGGCGCTGGCGGAGGCGGAGGACGCGGCTCGCCGTATCGCCGCGGACCGGGCCCACCTGGTGGCGGGCCTGGACTCCTTCGCGGGGCACGGGGTGCGGGTGGTGCGACCGGCCGAGGGCCCCTTCGTGCTGGTGCGCATGACGGGGGCGTCGGACGTACGGCGGCGGTTGCGCGCCCTGGGATACGCGGTGCGGCGCGGGGACACGTTTCCCGGCCTTGACGGGGACTGGCTGCGGCTGGCGGTGCGGGACCGGGGGACGGTGGACGGCTTCGTGCGCGCCCTGAGCTCGGCGCTGTCGCCGCCCACCGCCCCCTGACTCACCGAGCCGGGAAGTCCCGCCGGTCCAGGACTTCCCGGCTGGGCCGCGGGGTCCGGGCCGTCAGCCCCGGCGCCGGCGTGCCACGGCCAGCGCGCCTCCACCCGCCGCCAGCAGGACGGCGGAGCCCGCCGCCAGGTAGGGGGTGAGGGAGCTGCCGCCCGTCTCCGCGAGGTCGACGGTCTTCTTCTCGGGTGCGGCCTGCGGCTTCACATCGGCGCTCTGGGGCTTCACGTCGCTGCTCCGGGGCTTCTCGTCGGTGCCCTGAGGCTTGTCGTCGCCACCCTCGTCGCCGCCCTGAGGCTTGTCGTCGCCGCCCTGGTCGGCGGGCGGGACCGCCTCCTTCTCCGGCGCCGTCGGGGACTCGCACGTCGCCTTGGCCAGGGTGACCGTGCCCTCCACCTCGGCCACGTTCAGCTTGAGCGGGTTGACGGAGACCTTGAGTTCCAGGGCCGTCGCCGCGGCCGTGCGGGAGGTCGTCTCGCGCTTCGAGAGGTCCAGGCGGACCTCGCCGACGCCGGGGACACGGACATCGGTCGTGCCGCCGGCGGTGAGCGTCACCCTCTTGCCGAGCACCCTCACGGAGCCCAGGACGTTGCTGCTCGCCACCGGGGACTCGCCGGCCTCGCAGGTCGCCTTGGACGTGACCTGGTCGACCTCGATCAGGGACAGCAGGGGCAGGCCGGGGACGTGGATGCGGGCGTGGGCCAGTTGAACCATGCCCTCCGCCTTGTCCGCGGAGACGGTCGCGTCGGTCTTCGCCACGTCCGCGCGGATCACGCTGAAGGGCTTCCCGCCGTCGACGCCGTCGAGACGGGCGGTCAGTGCCGTCTGCTGCGCGCTCTGCGGTGCCTCGACCTCGTTGAGGGAGACGGCGAGTGGGACGTTCACCGTCTTGTTGAGCAGGGACACGTCCAGCCCGGTGCGCAGGACGGAGGCGCTCGCGTGACCCTCCTGCCCACCGGTCGCGTGCGCGGAGCCCGCGCCGGCCAGCGTCACCGGGCCGGCGGCCAGGACGGTGGCCGCGGCGGCGGTGGCGCAACGGCGGGCGGACATGCGGAAGTTGTTGCCGTTCAAGGTGTGGGACCCCCAGAAAGGAATGCTTGGGACCCGGTAAGAATTACGTACTGAGGGTGAACGGTCAGCGATCCAGCGTGACTTCACCCCTTCGTGGGGTTTCCGTCCGTCCTTTCGATTCTCCCGGCACGGACGTTCCCATCCGCCCCTCGTGCACCTCCTCCGTGTACGAGCGCACGGACCATCACCCCGGCGCCCGCATCGGCGCGCACGCCCCCGAAATCGGTGACGTCACACGTCAACGTCCGGTTCTCAGCCCGTCACGCGGCCGTTCAGGACCACCCGTCGTGGTGCCGCCAGGGCGCGGACGTCCGCGCGCGGGTCCTCGTCGTAGACGACGAGGTCGGCGGGGGCGCCCTCGTCGAGGCCGGGGCGGCCCAGCCAGGTCCGGGCGCCCCAGGTCGTCGCCGAGAGGGCTTCGAGCGGCGGGATGCCGGCCGTGACCAGTTCGGCCACCTCGGCGGCCGCCAGGCCGTGGGGCAGGGAGCCGCCGGCGTCGGTGCCGACGTAGACCGGGATGCCGGCGTCGTGGGCGGCGCGGACGGTGTCGTAGCGGCGTTCGTGCAGGCGGCGCATATGGGCCGACCAGCGCGGGTACCTGGCCTCGCCGCCGTCGGCGAGGCCAGGGAAGGTGGCGATGTTGACGAGGGTGGGGACGATCGCGACGCCGCGTTCGGCGAACAGCGGGATCAGGTCCTCGGTCAGGCCCGTGGCGTGCTCGATGCAGTCGATGCCCGCCTCGACCAGGTCCCGGAGGGAGTCCTCCGCGAAGCAGTGGGCCGTGACGCGCGCGCCCAGGCGGTGGGCCTCCGCTATCGCCGCCTCGACCGCCTCGCGCGGCCAGCAGGCCGACAGGTCGCCGAGGTCGCGGTCGATCCAGTCGCCGACCAGCTTGACCCAGCCGTCGCCGCGCCGGGCCTCCTGGGCGACGTAGGCGACCAGGTCCTCCGGCTCGATCTCCCAGGCGTAGTTGCGGATGTAGCGGCGGGTGCGGGCGATGTGGCGGCCCGCGCGGATGATCTTCGGCAGGTCCTCGCGCTCGTCGATCCAGCGGGTGTCCGAGGGCGAGCCCGCGTCCCGGAGGAGGAGGGTGCCGGCCTCGCGGTCGGTGAGCGCCTGCTTCTCCGAGACGTCGTCGGGCACCGGTCCGTGCTCGTCGAGGCCGACGTGGCAGTGCGCGTCGACCAGTCCGGGCAGCACCCAGCCCTCGACGGTCGTCACGTCGGTGGCGCCGGCGGGGCGGTCGTAGGAGATCCGGCCGCCCACCACCCACAGCTCGTCCCGGACCTGGTCCTCGTCCGGGCCGACGAGCACCCGACCCTTCACGTGCAGCACCGCGTGATCGCTCATGCACCGCACCTTAATGAGCCGGTGCCCGCGGCGGACCACCCGGTCCGGGGTCACCGGGTGAAAGCGGGGCAGACCCGCCGACTACGCTCGACGCGTTCACCCTCGCCCGTACGAAGAGAGCACCGCCGTGACGAACCCGTTCCTGGACCTCGCTCCGCTGAGCGCCGACCGATTCGCCTCGATCGAGGACCGGGTGGCGCGACTGCTGGGCACCGAGCAGGATGTCGTGATCACGCAGGGCGAGGCGCTGCTGCCGCTGGAGGGCGCGATCAGGGGGACGGCCGGCCCCGGCACGACCGCGCTGAACGTGATCACCGGGCCGTACGGGCAGACGTTCGGCAACTGGCTGCGCGACTGCGGCGCGACGGTGTACGACCTGTCGGTGCCGTACCACACGGCAGCCACGGCGGACCAGGTCAGGGAGGCTTTCGCCGAGCACCCGGAGATCGACTTCGTGTCGCTGGTGCACGCGGAGGCGGCGACCGGCAACACCAATCCGGTCGCGGAGATCGGCAAGGCCGTGTCGGAGCAGGGGGCCCTGTTCTACCTGGACGCCGTGGCCTCGGTCGGCGCGGAACCGGTGCTGCCGGACGCGTGGGGTGTGGACCTGTGCGTGATCGGGGCGCAGAAGGCGATGGGCGGCCCGGCCGGGGTGTCGGCGGTGACGGTCAGCGAGCGCGCCTGGGCCCGGATGGCGGCGAACCCGCAGGCGCCGCGCCGCTCCTACCTGTCCCTGCTGGACTGGAAGGAGCGCTGGATCGACGGCGGCCGCAAGGCGCTGCTGCACGCGCCCGCGCAGTTGGAGATGCTGGCGCTCGAGGCCTGTCTCGAACGCATCGAGGCGGCCGGCCTGGACGCGGTGATGGACCGCCACCGCCGCGCCGCCGCGGCCACCCGCGCGGGTGCGCACGCCCTCGGCGGAGGCCTGGAGCCGTACGTGCACGAGGCGTCCGAGGCGGCCCCGGTCGCCACCACTCTGCGGGCCCCGTCGGGCATCGACGCCTCCGAGCTGGTGGCCCGCGCCCTGGCGGCCGGCCCCACCCTGCCCCTGGCCGCGGGCGGCGGCCCGCTCGCCAAGGAGATGATCCGCGTCAACCACTACGGGACGGACGCCACCCGGGACGTGGTCGAGGCCGCCCTGACGGCCCTGGGCGCCGCCCTGACCGGCCTCGGCACGACCGTGGACGTCACGGCAGCCCGGAACGCGGTCGCGGAGACCTGGCGGCCGTAGGCGCGCGGGCGGCGGGCCGGCCGGGGACCGGGATGTGGTGGTGTTCGTGAACATATGGACGGCACGATCGAGGACTACGCCCGGCACAATGGCGGGCCCGCATTCTCCAGAAGCGGATGGACGGGATTAACGGGGCTTGCCGGTGAGGCAATTCGGGAATTCAATTCTGGACAGCTTCCCATATTCTTCTGCCCCGTTTCCCCGGGCCTAAACGCAGAGATTTCATGAAGGCTCGGCGACGCAATTCGAAGGCCCCCGGCAGCGTTATGCGACTGTGACGCACTCCACAAAAGCGACCCTTTTGCCCAGTAAATTACGGACAAACCCACTCACATCGCCGCCCTCTCGCGCGATCACGCGCCCGCGCGATAACACACGAGTCCGGTTCACGTAAGGCTTCAGGGCGATGCAATTTTGAATTCTGCTCGGTAAGTTCATTCCACATGACTGCCGCCCAAGCAGACCTGCATTCCCCCCACACAGAATTGCCCGAGGCGCTCCGCATCGAGCGTCCCGCCCCCGCCGACGGCGCCGCACTCTGGCGGCTCGCGAAGGAATCCGGGACGCTCGATGTGAACTCCTCGTACAGCTATCTCCTCTGGTGCCGCGACTTCGCCGCCACGTCCGCGGTGGCGCGCGACGCCGACGGCGAGCCGGTCGGTTTCGTCACCGGATACGTGCGGCCCGACCGCCCGCACACCCTGCTCGTATGGCAGGTGGCGGTGGACGCCGGCCACCAAGGCCGGGGCCTGGCCGCCCGGCTGCTCGACGCGCTCACCTCCCGGGTCGCCGCCGAGCGCGGGCTCACCTCCGTGGAGACCACGATCACCCCGGGCAACACCGCCTCCGAGCGGCTCTTCACCTCCTACGCCGCCCGGCACGGCGCCACGGTCGAGCGCGAGGTCCTGTTCGGGGCCGAGCAGTTCCCGGACGGGCCGCACGACCCCGAGGTCCTCCACCGGATCGGTCCACTCTCCTTCTGACCGCTCCCCCTCCGGCTCTCCGGCCCCCGGCCACCTCTCCCTCCCCCGGCCACCTCTCCCTCCCCCGCCTCCCTCTCCCTCCCCCACCGAGGAGCGATTCGTCGTGACCATCACCCAGCCCGACCTGAGCGTCTTCGAGACCCTGGAGTCCGAGGTGCGCAGCTACTGCCGCGGCTGGCCCACCGTCTTCGACCAGGCGCGCGGCAGCCGCATGTACGACGAGGACGGCCACGAGTACCTCGACTTCTTCGCGGGCGCAGGCTCGCTCAACTACGGCCACAACAACCCCGTACTGAAACGGGCGTTGATCGACTACCTGGAGCGCGACGGGGTCACCCACGGGCTCGACATGTCGACCACCGCCAAGCGCACGTTCCTCCAGACCTTCCAGAACCTGGTCCTGCGCCCGCGCGACCTGCCGTACAAGGTGATGTTCCCGGGCCCGACCGGCACCAACGCCGTGGAGTCGGCGCTGAAGCTGGCCCGCAAGGTCAAGGGGCGCGAGGCGATCGTGTCGTTCACCAACGCCTTCCACGGCATGTCGCTGGGTTCCCTGGCCGTCACCGGGAACGCCTTCAAGCGGGCCGGCGCCGGCATCCCGCTCGTGCACGGCACGCCCATGCCGTTCGACAACTACTTCGACGGCAAGGTCCCGGACTTCCTGTGGTTCGAGCGGCTGCTGGAGGACCAGGGCTCCGGTCTGAACAAGCCGGCCGCCGTGATCGTCGAGACCGTGCAGGGCGAGGGCGGCATCAACGTCGCCCGGCCGGAGTGGCTGCGCGCGCTCAAGGAGCTGTGCGAGCGGCAGGACATGCTGCTGATCGTCGACGACATCCAGATGGGGTGCGGGCGCACCGGGGCCTTCTTCTCCTTCGAGGAGGCCGGCATCGTGCCCGACATCGTCACCGTCTCCAAGTCCATCAGCGGCTACGGCCTGCCGATGTCGCTGTGCCTGTTCCGGCCGGAGCTGGACGTGTGGGAGCCGGGCGAGCACAACGGCACCTTCCGCGGCAACAACCCGGCGTTCGTCACGGCCACCGCCGCCCTGGAGGCCTACTGGACGGACGGCTCGGCGATGGAGAAGCAGACCCGCGCCCGCGGTGAGCTGCTCGAGCAGTGGCTGATCTCGATCACCGAGGAGAACCTCGCGGACGTCAGCGAGTACCGGGGCCGGGGCCTGGTGTGGGGCCTGGAGTTCCACGACCCGCAGCGGGCCGGGCGGATCGCGCGGCGCGCCTTCGACCTCGGGCTGCTGGTCGAGACGTCCGGCCCGCAGGGCGAGGTCGTCAAGCTGCTGCCGGCGCTGACCATCACCCCCGAGGAGCTGGACGAGGGCATGAGCGTCCTCGCCCGCGCGGTCCGCGAGACCGCCTGACCACCGAGCGGCGGAGCACCAGAACACCGCAACACCGGAACACCGGAAAATCGACGCAAGGAGGCGCGTACCACCGTGATCGTCCGTTCGTTCAAGGACATCGAAGGCACCGACCGGCATGTGAAGGCCGCGTCCGGCACCTGGGAGAGCAAGCGCATCGTTCTCGCCAAGGAGAAGGTCGGCTTCTCCGTGCACGAGACGATCCTGTACGCGGGTACGGAGACGTCGATGTGGTACGCGAACCACATCGAGGCCGTCGTCTGCGTCGAGGGCGAGGCCGAGCTGACCGACCACGAGACCGGGAAGACCTACACGATCACGCCCGGGACCATGTACCTCCTCGACGGCCACGAGCGGCACACGCTCCGCGTCAAGGAGGACTTCCGCTGCATCTGCGTGTTCAACCCGCCCGTCACCGGCCGGGAGGACCACGACGAGAACGGCGTCTACCCCCTGCTCACCGAGCCCGAGGAGGTGTGAACACCACCATGAGCAACGTCACCGACCTGTACCCCACCCGCGGCGCCACCGAGGTGACCACTCCCCGCCAGGACCCGGTCGTCTGGGGCTCCCCCGACACGCCCGGACCGTTCGACGCCGCCGGCCTCCAGTCGTTCGAGCGCGACGGCTTCCTCGCCGTCGACCAGCTGATCACCGAGGACGAGGTCGCCGTCTACCGGCGGGAGCTGGACCGGCTGGTGGGCGACCCGGCGATCCGGGCCGACGAACGCTCCATCGTGGAACCGACGTCCAAGGAGATCCGCTCGGTCTTCGAGGTGCACCGGATCAGCGAGGTGTTCGCCGGGCTGGTACGGGACGAGCGCGTCGTCGGACGGGCCCGGCAGATCCTCGGCTCGGACGTGTACGTCCACCAGTCGCGGATCAACGTCAAGCCGGGCTTCGGGGCCAGCGGCTTCTACTGGCACTCGGACTTCGAGACCTGGCACGCCGAGGACGGCCTGCCGAACATGCGGACGGTGTCCGTCTCGATCGCGCTGACCGAGAACTACGACACCAACGGCGGCCTCATGATCATGCCGGGGTCGCACCGGACGTTCCTCGGCTGTGCGGGGGCCACGCCGAAGGACAACTACAAGAAGTCGCTTCAGATGCAGGACGCGGGCACGCCGTCCGACGAGGCGCTGACCGCAATGGCCGGGCAGTACGGCATCAAGCTGTTCACGGGCAGGGCCGGTTCGGCCACCTGGTTCGACTGCAACTGCATGCACGGCTCCGGCGACAACATCACGCCGTTCCCGCGCAGCAACGTGTTCATCGTCTTCAACAGCGTGGAGAACGCGGCGGTGGACCCGTTCTCGGCGCCGGTACGGCGTCCGGAGTTCATCGGGGCGCGGGACTTCACCCCGGTGCGGTGACCCGTGGGTGATACGGATCGGGGCCTCCTCGTGTGGGACGGGAGGCCCCGGCCCGTGTCCGGATCCCGGTGGCGGCCTCAGCCGGCCAGCGCGTCCAGCAGGCGGTCGACGTCGGCGGGCGTGTTGTAGAGGTGGAACGCGGCCCGCAGATTGCCCGCGCGCTGGGATACCTCGATGCCCTTGGCGCTCAACTCTCCCTGGCGGGCGCCGAGTCCGGGCACGGCGACGATCGGGGAGCCCGGCGCCCGGACCGGTTCGTGGCCGAGGGAGCGCAGCCCGGCACGGAAGCGGTCGGCGAGCGCGAGGTCGTGGGCGCGTACGGCGGACACCCCGAGTTCCTCGACGAGTTCGAGTGAACGGCGGGCGCCCGCGTAGCAGAAGAGGGCGGGACTCTCGTCGAACCGCCGGGCGGAGTGGGCGAGTTCCTCGACGGGGCCGTAGCAGCTGTCCCAGGGCCGCTCTCCCGCCACCCAGCCCGCGAACAGCGGGTCGAGGCCGCCGAGGTCGTCGGGGACGACCAGGAAGGCCACGCCTCTAGGGCACAGGAGCCACTTGAAGGCGACAGCGCTGACGTAGTCGTAGGCGTCCGCGTCGAGGTCCAGCCAGCCGGCGGCCTGGGAGGCGTCGACGTACACGCGCGCGCCGTGCTCGCGCGCGGCCGCGCGGATGGCGGGCAGGTCGGCGACGCGGCCGTCGGCCGACTGCGCGGCGCTCACCGCGACCAGGGCCGTGCCGGGCCGTACCGCCTCGGCGATCCGCTCCAACGGTGCGCTGCGCACCTTCAGATCCCGGCGGATGTGGAAGGGGTTCACCAGGGAGCTGAAGTCGCCCTCGATGGTGAGCACTTCGGCGCCCTCGGGCAGTGCGGCGGCGATCAGCCCGGTGTGGACGGCGACGGAGGCGCCGGCCGCCACGCGCCGGTCCGGCACCTTCATCAGCCGGGCGAAGGAGGCGCGGGCGGCCTCGACGTCGGCGAACATGTCGGTCGGCTGCCCGGCGGCGGCCGCCGCCACGGCGGTGCCCAGGGCCTCCACCGTACGGGCGGGCAGGAGACCGAGGGTCGCGCTGTTCAGATAGGTGGTCTTCGGGGCGAACTCGGCGCGGACGAGGGTCTCGAAGGTTTCCATGGGCCCACTGTGCGGCCCGTCGCGGCCCCTGTCCATCGCGCGTTTCTGCGGAGTGCTCCGAAGGATCCCTTATGCGTCCACCCCGACCTGCGGTTCGTCCTCGCCGCTCAGCTCCGCGGCACCGCGCATCCGTCCGGGCCGCAGGCGTCCCCGTCCGCGTCGCCGCCCTGGAGGAGGGTCAGTGGCGAGCGTTCGCCCCATGCCTGGGTGAGGGCCTGGGTGAAGACGTCGGCGGGCTGGGCACCGGAGACGCCGTACTTCCGGTCGAGCACGAAGAACGGCACCCCGGAGGCACCGAGTTGCGCGGCCTCCCGCTCGTCGGCGCGGACCTCGGCGGCGTAGGCGTCGGGGTCGGCGAGCACCTTCCGGGCGGCGTCGGCGTCGAGCCCGGCGGCGACGGCCAGCTCCACCAGCCGCTCGTCGCCCTCGGTGAAGACGGACCGCTCCTCGGCGAAGTTCGCCCGGTAGAGCGCGTCCAGCAACTCGCTCTGCCTGCCGTGCTCCTTGGCGAGGTGCAGCAGGCGGTGCATGTCGAAGGTGCTGCCGTGGTCCCGGCCCCGGGTGCGGTACGCGAGCCCCTCGGCGGCGGCCTGCCGTCCCAGGTTCTCCTCGCCGTCGTGCGCCTGGGCCTCGCTCATCCCGTACTTCTTGGTGAGCATGGTGATCACCGGCTGCACGTCGTCCTTGGCCCGCCCCGGATCCAGCTCGAACGACCGGTGCACCACCTCGACCTGCTCCCGGTGCGGGAAGGCCTCGAGTGCCTTCTCGAAGCGCGCCTTCCCGACGTAGCACCAGGGACAGGCGATGTCCGACCAGATCTCGACGCGCATGCTCTCGGCTCTCTCCCGCTCGTACGGAAGCGGAGGTGGACGCCCTCCGCCGGGTCCGTGAACGTTCAATCAGCGGGTTTCATTCCCCGGTCACCGTGTAGCGCAGCCACAGATGGCGGCCGTCCTCGTCGGCGGGCCGCAGCGGATCCGGGGTCCAGCCCTGCCGGGCGTAGAAGCGCTGCGCCCGTTCGTTGCCGGTGTGCACTTCCAGGACGGCCGTCCGCCTGCCGTCGGTGCGCCACTGCTCGACGCAGGCCGCGTGCAGCGCCGTGCCGATGCCCGAGCGCCAGTGGCCGGGGTCGACGTGGAACTGGAACAGCATGACCGTGTCCTCGGGGCCGTCCGGTGGGGTGCGGAAGGAGGCGATGCCGACGATGCGGCCCTGGTCGACGGCGCACAGCACATGGCCGTCGGGGCGCGCGATGGCCTCGTGCCATCGCGCGGTCCAGTCTGCGTCGGCGTCCGGGATGCCGTCCGGGTAGTACGTGGACCGCGCGCGCACCATCAGGTCGGAGACGGCCTCCGCCTCGGCGGGTACGGCCGTACGGATCACCAGGCGTCCGCCCGCACTGTTGTCGATCATGCGAGGGAGGACGCGGAGGCCCGGCGATCCGGTTCCGTGCTGTGCGGGGTCAGCGCTCCAGGTGGCCGTTGAAGCGGCGAGGCAGGCCGAGCGGATTGTCGTCGCGCAGCTCGGGCGGGAGCAGCGCCTCCGGGGCGTTCTGGTACGCCACCGGGCGCATCCACCGCTCGATCGCCGTGCCGCCGACGGAGGTGGACGTCGAGGTCGTCGCGGGGTAAGGGCCGCCGTGGTGCTGGGCCGGGGCCACCGCGACACCGGTCGGCCAGCCGTTGACGAGCACGCGTCCGGCGAGCGGGGTGAGCCGGGCGAGCAGTTCGGCGCCGCGTCCCTGGCCGGCCGCCTCCTCGGTGGACAGGTGCACGGTCGCGCTGAGGTTGCCGGGCAGCCGCGACAGGACGGCCTCGGCCTCGGTCTCGTCCTCGTAGCGGGCGACCACGGTGACCGGTCCGAAGCACTCCTCCAGGAGCACGTCGTGCTCCCCGTCCTCGGTGAGCTTCTCGGCCGGGACGGTCAGGAAGCCCGCGCTGACCGAGTGCTCGCCTCCCGCGCCCGGGGTGACCGGCGACTCGACGCCGGGCAGTGCGGAGCGCTCGGCGATGCCGGCGAGGAAGTTGTCGCGCATCCGGTGGTCGAGCAGGACGCCCGGGTCGGTGTCGCTGACGGCGTCGGTGAGCGACTTGACCAGGCCGTCGCCCGCGGCTCCGGACGGCACGAGGACCAGTCCGGGCTTCACGCAGAACTGCCCGACCCCCATCGTCATCGACCCGGCCAGCCCGGTCCCGATGGCCTCGGCCCGCTCGGCGGCCGCCGCCTCGGTGACGAGGACCGGGTTGAGCGACCCCAGCTCGCCGTGGAACGGGATCGGCGCCGGCCGCGCGGCCGCCGCGTCGAACAGGGCCCGGCCGCCGCGCACGGAACCGGTGAAGCCGGCGGCCGCCACCAGCGGGTGCCCGACGAGTTCGACGCCCGCCTCGAAGCCGTGGACGAGACCGATCACGGACTCGGGGACGCCGTGGTGCGCCGCCGCTCCGCGCAGCACCCTGGCGACCAGTTCGGACAGTGCCGGGTGGTCGGGGTGCGCCTTGACGACGACGGGGCAGCCCGCGGCGAGCGCGCTCGCGGTGTCGCCGCCGGCGACCGAGAAGGCGAAGGGGAAGTTGGAGGCGGAGTAGACGGCGACGACCCCGAGCGGCACCTTGAAGCGGCGCAGGTCCGGGATCGGCGGGGCCGCGGTGGCGTCGGGGTGGTTGATGATCACGTCGAGGAAGGCGCCCTCGTCGACGATGTCCGCGAAGGCCCGCAACTGGTAACAGGTCCGGGCCAGTTCGCCGGTGAGCCGGACCGGTCCGAGCGCGGTCTCGGCGTCGGCGGCCTCGACGAGCCGGTCCCGGGCACCTTCCAGCCGGTCGGCGGCGGAGCGCAGGAAGGCCGCGCGGACGGCGCGGCCGGCGAGCGCCCCGCGCGCCTCGTGCGCGGCCCGCACGACGGCGTCCACCTCCTGCGCTGTGGCCTCCACCGCAACCTGTTCCCGCTGCTTCCCGGTACGGGGGTCGACACTCCAGACTGGTGCTGCCACCGCGGATCCCTCCACATGTCTTGCCGCAGTATCCGGCCGGTCTCTACGGTCGGCCGGATTCGGGTCACCACCAGGGCGTTCGATATGCTGAACGCCGTCTCTGATGATGAATACACTGTCGGAGACTATATCTCCAGCTTCTCGTCGAACGAAGGGGTCCAGGGCGATGTCGGCAGGCGACGCAGGCGGCGGTGCGCAGGTCAAGTCCGCGGTACGGACCGTGGAGTTGCTCGAGTTCTTCGCCGGCCGACCCGGTATGCACTCGCTGGCCGCGGTCCAGGAGGCCGTCGGCTATCCCAAGTCCAGCCTGTACATGCTGCTCCGCACACTCGTCGAGCTGGGCTGGGTGGAGACCGACGCCACCGGCACGCGCTACGGCATCGGCGTGCGGGCGCTGCTCGTCGGCACCTCCTACATCGACGGCGACGAGGTGGTCGCGGCGGCCCGTCCCACGCTGGACCGGCTGTCCGACGACACCACCGAGACGATCCACCTCGCCCGTCTGGACGGCACGAACGTCGTCTACCTGGCCACCCGCCAGTCGCAGCACTATCTGCGCCCCTTCACCCGGGTCGGCCGCCGCCTGCCCGCCCACTCCACCTCGCTGGGCAAGGCGCTGCTGAGCACGTACACGGACGAGCAGGTGCGCAAGATGCTCCCCGAGACGCTGCCCGCGCTGACGGAGCACACCATCACCGACCGCGAGCGGCTCATCGAGGAACTGCATCAGATCCGCGAACAGGGGTACGCCGTCGACCGCGAGGAGAACACCCTGGGCCTGCGCTGCTTCGGGGTGGCGATCCCGTACCGCACCCCGGCCCGGGACGCGGTCAGCTGCTCGGTCCCGGTGGCACGCCTGACGCCGGCGCACGAGCAGATGGTGAAGGATGCTCTCTTCGACGCCCGTGACCGACTGACGCTCGCCACCCGGAGGCTGTGACACATGGAGGTCGTACTCCGCGAGGTCCACGACAGCGACCTGCCGGTGTTCTTCCGGCAGATGAACGACCCGGAGGCGCTGCGAATGGCCGCCTTCACCCCGAAGGACCCGGCCGACCACGAGGCTTTCGAGGCGCACTGGCGAAGGCTGCGCGCCTCGTCCGTCGTGCTGCGCACCGTCCTGCTGGACGGTGACGTGGTCGGCAGCGCCGCCGTCTACGGCGAGCCGGGCGAGCGCGAGGTCACCTACTGGGTGGACCGCGCCTACTGGGGCCGCGGCGTCGCCACGGCCGCGCTGCGCGCCCTGCTGGCCGAGGTCCCCGAACGCCCGCTGTACGCGCGGGCGGCGGCGGACAACGCCGGCTCGCTGCGGGTGCTCGCCAAGTGCGGCTTCCGGGAGTCCGCGCGGGCCCGGGGGTTCGCCGAGGCGCGCGGCGAGGAGATCGACGAGGTGGTGCTGTCGCTGCGGGCCGACACCGGGTGACAACGGGCGCGCGCGTGATGTGCCCCTGCGGACAATTCGCCTGCGCCACCCGCCGTTCATCTCGACCGGTCACGCGCCGTCAGCGCCCCCGCCACGGCGTCCAGTCGTCGAGGTACGCCTCCCGGGTCGCCGTCCGGGCCTCGGCGCGGGTGAGCTGGGGGCGGTCGGCCGGGCCGGTGATCCGCGCGCCGGGGCCGGAGTTGCGGTACTCGGCGAAACGCTGGTCCTTCCAGGGGTACGCGTCCGACATGTTGGCGTATGGCGTAACCGTGTCGATGCCCGCGCCGAGCCAGGTGTCGCGGACGGTCAGCATCGGGCGGGCGGTCGTGTCCGAGCTGGGCACCCAGGGGCGGGCGAGCTTGTAGCCGCCGTCCGGGGCCCGGCTGGTGACGCGGCCGTGCGTGACCAGGTAGCCGCGCGGGTTGGCGACCGCGGTGGAGGGCGCGAAGACGAAGCCGTACGGTGCCGCCGCCAGGTCGCTGCGGTCCAGCGCGCGGAAGTGGCAGTGCTCGAACACCGCGGTCGCCCGGCCGAAGACGAAGTCGACGTCGCCCTCGATGTGGCAGTGGGCGTAGTAGTGGCGGGCAAAGGCGGACAGGGTCCTGGTGTCGGCGTACGGGGTGTCCTGGTGGCCCAGGAAGCGGCAGTGCCAGAACGCCGAGCGGTCGCCCTGCACCTTGGCGGCGACGGCCTGGGTGCCGCTGACACCGGGGTGGTCCGCGCGCAGCCAGTCGTTGGCGAAGGTGACCCGGTGGGCGGTGAAGCCGTCCGCCTGGACGGTCGTGGTGGCCGATCCGCTGGTGCCGTAGGTGCCGCCGTCGGGTCTGGGTGTGCCGGCCGCGTTGTCGTACACGATCACCACGTCGCGGGCGTCGCCGGTGGCGCCGATCCAGGTCATGTCGGTGCGGGTGGCGTCCACGGAGACGGCCTCCCGGTAGGTGCCCGGCGCGAGGACCAGGGTCCAGCCGCCGCCCGCGGCCGCGTTCACCGCGGCCTGCACCTGGGTGAAGTCGCCGCGGCCGTGCGGGTCGACGTAGAGGGTGTGGCGCGGGCGCGATCTCGGTGATCACTTCTCACCTCCGAACTTGCTCAGCCGCAGATAGACGATCGAGCAGAAGGGCAGGATGACGAACGCCACCGTGGTCAGGGCGGAGGCGTAGCCGAAGTTGTGCTCGTCGACGCTGGTGTTGGCGATGTAGAGCGGCAGGGTGGTCGTCTCGCCGGCCGGTCCCCCGCCGGTGAGGGTGTAGAGCAGGTCGACGTTGTTGAACTCCCACACCGCGCGCAGCAGCGTGGACAGGACGATGGCCTTCAGATGGGGCAGGGTGATGTGCCAGGACTGCTTGAGCCGGCTCGCCCCGTCGACCTCGGCGGCCTCGTACAGGTCCGTCGAGACGGACTGGAGGTCGGCGAGGATGAGGATGGCGAAGAAGGGCACCCCGCGCCACAGGTCGGCGACCACCGCCGCCGGGAACACGGTGGAGGTGTCCGACAGCCAGCTGGTGCCGTAGGAGCCGATGCCCATGTCGGCGAGGTAACGGGTGATGCCGGTCTGGGAGTTGTAGAGCAGCACCCAGATCGCGGAGGTGAGCACGCCGGAGACGGCCCACGGGGAGAACACCAGGGCCCGGCCGAGCCCGCGGCCCACGAAGGTCTGGTTGACGATCAGGGCGAGGGCGAGTCCGAAGAGCAGTTGCAGCCCGACCTCGACGACCACCCACTTGGCGCTGAAGATCAGCGTGTCCCAGAACTGGGGGTCCTGGGTGAAGGCGTGGACGAAGTTGTCGAAGCCCGCGTATCCGTTCCGCCACGGCTTGGTGGGGTTGTAGTTCTGCAGGCTGTAGTAGAAGGCGCTGAGCACCGGCTAGGCGATGAAGCCCAGCATGAGCAGGGCGGCCGGGGCGATCAGCAGGTACGGAAGCCTGCGCGGCGTGGCGGAGGCACGGCGCCGCCGGGGTGGCGCGGGCGGTTTCGCCACGGCTGCGGCTTGGGCCATGACTGTTCTCCTCGGAGTGGGGCAGTGCGGCAGTCCATAGGAAGCGCTTGCTATCCACACGTGGGTGAAGCACTTCGGCTGAGGGGGCAGGGGTGGGGCAGTTCGTTCCGGGCGGGCCGGGCCGGCTACCCGGCGTACGGGTCCGGCACCTTCCCGGGCCGGGCCAGGAACTCGAAGTCGCAGCCGGTGTCGGCCTGGGTGATCTGTTCGGAGTACAGGGCGCCGTAGCCGCGCTCGTAACGCGCGGGCGGCGGCGTCCACTCGGCCCTGCGGCGTTCCAACTCCTCGTCGCCCACGTTGAGTCGGAGAGTGCGGGCCTCGACGTCGAGGGTGATCGGGTCGCCCGTGCGCACCAGCGCCAGCGGTCCGCCGACGTGGCTCTCGGGGGCGACGTGCAGCACGCAGGCGCCGTAACTCGTGCCGCTCATGCGGGCGTCGGAGATCCGGACCATGTCCCGCACGCCCTGCTTGAGCAGGTGATCGGGGATGGGCAGCATGCCGTACTCGGGCATTCCGGGTCCGCCCTTGGGGCCGGAGCCGCGCAGCACGAGCACGCTGTCGGCGGTGATGCCGAGCGAGGGATCGTTGATGGTGCGCTGCATGGTCCGGTAGTCGTCGAAGACGACGGCGGGCCCGGTGTGCTTGAGCAGGTGCGGCTCGGCGGCGATGTGCTTGACGACGGCGCCGTCCGGGCAGAGGTTGCCGCGCAGCACCGCCACGCCGCCCTCGTCCGCGACCGGGTTGCCGCGGGGCCGGATCACGTCGTCGTCGTGCACCTGCGCACCGGCGAGCTGTTCGCGCAGGGTGTCGTACGACACCGTCGGCCGGTCCAGGTGGAGCAGGTCCGGGATGCGGGAGAGGAAGCCGGGCAGGCCGCCGGCGAAGTGGAAGTCCTCCATGAGGTACGTCCGGCCGCCGGGGCGGACGTTGGCGAGGACCGGGACGGTGCGGGCGATGCGGTCGAAGTCGTCGAGGGTGAGCCGGACGCCCGCGCGGCCCGCCATGGCGATCAGGTGGATCACGGCGTTGGTGGAGCCGCCGAGCCCGAGGACGGTGGTGACCGCGTCCTCGAACGCCTCGCGGGTCAGGATCTCGCTCAGTCTCCGGTCCGCGCGGACGAGTTCGACGATCGTCATGCCCGCCCTGGCCGCCATCCGGTCGTGCCCGGAGTCCACGGCCGGGATGCTGGAGGCGCCGGGGACGGTCACGCCGAGGGCCTCGGCGGCGGCGGTCAGCGTGGAGGCCGTGCCCATGGTCATGCAGTGGCCGGGCGAGCGGGCCAGGCCGCTCTCCAGCTCGGCCATCTCGCAGTCGCCGATCAGGCCGGCCCGCTTGTCGTCCCAGTACTTCCACATGTCGGTGCCGGAGCCGAGGACCTCACCCCGCCAGTGGCCGGGCAGCATGGGCCCGGCGGGCACGAAGACGGTGGGCAGGTCGACGCTCGCGGCGCCCATCAGGAGGGCGGGGGTGGACTTGTCGCAGCCGCCCATCAGGACGGCGCCGTCGACCGGGTAGGAGCGCAGCAGCTCCTCGGTCTCCATGGCGAGCATGTTGCGGTAGAGCATCGGGGTCGGCTTCTGGAAGGTCTCGCTGAGCGTGGAGACCGGGAACTCCAGCGGGAAGCCGCCCGCCTGCCACACCCCGCGCTTGACCGCCTGGGCGCGGTCGCGCAGGTGGACGTGGCAGGGGTTGATGTCGGACCAGGTGTTGAGGATCGCGACGACCGGCTTGCCCAGGTGCTCCTCGGGCAGGTAGCCGAGCTGGCGGGTCCGGGCGCGGTGGCTGAAGGAGCGCAGGCCGTCGGTGCCGTACCACTGGTGGCTGCGCAGGTCCTCCGGGCGCCTGTCGCCCGGCCGGGCACTCATATCGACCACCCGGCGGCGATGGCGGCGACCTCGGCGCGTTCGCTCTCCGGCAGCGGCTTGCTCGGCGGGCGCACGTCCCGGCGGCACAGGCCGAGCGCGGCGAGGGCCTCCTTGACGACGGTGACGTTGTTCGCGGACCCGTTGGCCGCGCGCAGCTCCTCGAAGCGGCGGATCCGCTCCCAGACCTTCATCGCGGCCGGGTAGTCGCCGGCCCTGAGCGCCTGGAGCATGCTGACGGAGACGGCCGGGGCGACGTTGACCAGGCCGGAGGTGAAGCCGGTGGCGCCGGCGGAGAAGTAGGAGGGGGCGTAGGGCTCGGCGAGGCCGGCGACCCACACGAACCTGTCCAGGCCCGCGTCGCGGGCGAAGGCGCCGAAGCGGCTGGCGTCCGGTACGGCGTACTTGACGCCGATGACGTTCGGGCAGGCGTCGGCGAGTTCGGCCAGGCGGGCGCCGGGCAGCTGGGCGTTGCGGATGTAGGGGACGACGCCCAGCTCGGGCACGGCCTCGGCGATCGCGCGGTGGTAGTCGACCCAGCCGCCCTGGGAGACGTAGGGGTGCACGGGCTGGTGGACCATGACCATCTGCGCGCCCAGCTCGTGGGCCTGCCGGGCGGAGGCGACCGCGGTGGGCACGTCGTGGCCGACGCCGACCAGGATGTTCGCCCGGTCCCCGGTCTCCTCGACGGTCATCTCGGTGACCTGCTGCCGCTCCTCGGGGGTGAGGGCGTAGAACTCGCCGGTGTTGCCGTTGGGCGTGAGCGTCGTGATGCCGCCGTCGAGCAGACGGCGCAGCAGGGCCCGGTAGGTGGCGCTGTCGACGCCGCCGTCCTCGGTGAACGGGGTCACCGGGATCGCCACCACGTCGGCCAGGGCCGCCCGCTGGGTCTCGAACGCCGTTGTCATGCCTGACCGTCCTCTCCCTGGGCCTTCGACTCCGCTGAGGGGAAGGCCCGTTGCACGAACGACACGATGTGGGCGTGGAGGGCGCGGGCCGCGCCGTCCACGTCACCCTCCAGGGCAAGCCGCAGGATCTCCCGGTGCTCGGTGGCCTCCCGGTCCCAGGAGGGGTCGGCGGACCAGGCGACGGCGGAGACGAGGGCGGCCTGGTCGCGGACCTCGTCGAGCATCCGGCCGAGCAGCGGATTGCCGCAGGGCAGGTAGAGGGCGCGGTGGAACTCGCGGTTGGCGAGGGAGCGTTCGGCGGTGTCGGCGGCCTCGGCGGCCTGCTTCAGCGCGTCGCGGGCGGCGTCCAGGGAGGCGCCGCGGCGCACCGAGCGCCTGAGCGCCTCGGGCTCCAGCAGCAGCCGCACGTCGTAGACCTCGCGTGCCATGTCCGCGTCCACTTCGCGCACCGTGACGCCCTTGTACTGGTTCATCACGACCAGTCCGGTGCCGGCCAGGGTCTTCAGCGCCTCGCGCACCGGTGTCTTGGACACCCCGAACTGAGCGGCGAGTTCGGTCTCGACCAGGGCCTGACCGGGTGTCAGCCGCCCGGTGAGGATGCGGTGTTTGATCCCTTCCAGCACGACCTGCGTGCGGGAGGGGATCGGCGTGGGCACAGAGGTCATGCGCGCCTCTCGGATCTCGTCGATCACATCACGGCTCGGATCGCGAGTTTCTGATCTCGCGTATCGCGTCTCATATATGACGTACGAAGTACGACGCGATGAAGGTAAGAGAGGTCCGAGGTTTCGTCAATGCCTCCGACACAGGAAATCGCGCCGGGGAACGGCGGGTGCGGGGCGGGCGAACTCGGCGGCGGGTGGGGGGTGGTAAGACGCGTCGGGTGTTCGCCTTCGCGATGCGGTTCGGCGGGGGTGCCGACGGCCGGGAGGCCGGCCGCGGACCGCCGAGGAGCGTGCGCACGGCCTGTGGGCCTGCCTCCGCGCCACGGGTGACGACGCACGTGGCAGGGCTGTCTCGCGCGGAGACTGGGCGCCGAGCGGCCCGAAGAAGCCCCGCGACCGCTGCGTGCGGTGGCGGGGCATGAGGGGCCGGGATCACGGCGGCCGAAAGCGTGTGCCGCCGCAACTCCGGGAAGATCGGCTCGTGTTCGGACTGGTGCTTGCCGTCCCTCGGCCGTTCAGGGCTTCCAGCCGGGATCGCGGCCGCTCAGGCCCACCGCCCGGTCGAGCAGCGGGGCGTCCTCGGGGACGGGGACGACGGGTCCGAACGGGCCGTTGCCGCTGTTCGGGTCGTCGGCCGCCGCGCGCAGGAAGCCGTACGACGCCCGCAGTGCGGCGGGGTCGGGCTCGTAGTCCTGGCCGGTGGCCCGGGCCAGGTCCCAGCCGTGGATCACCAGTTCGTCGGCGGCCACCGCCCCGGCGACCTGGCCCGGCAGGTCCACGCCGCCCGCGCGGGTCATGCCGGTCCAGGCGGCCGGGTCGCGCCAGACCTCGGCGAGCTCGTCGAGGGCCTTGGGCAGCTCCTCGCGCCAGCCGGGGCCGAGGTCAGGCGCGGCGGCGTCGGGGCTGGTGTCGGTCGTGGCGCCCAAGTCCTTGCGGCCCGCGTCCCGGAAGGCCACCGCCAGGCCGATCAGGTGTCCCAGCAGGTTGCGCACCGCATAGTCCGGGCACGGTGTCACCGCGCCGAGCTGCTCCTCACGCACACCCTCGGCAAGCCGCGCCACGAGACGGGCCTGCGGACCGAGATCAAGGATCGTGTCGGTCATCGCTCCTCCACTCCTGCTCTTACGTACAGGAGGTGGACCGCCGCCGCCCCCAAAACTCATCGCCCACGGCACGGCGACCTGGCGGCCAGGGCCCACGCCGGGACCCCCGCCGACCCACCGGCGAGGACCGCCCGCCACGAACCGCTCCGGAACGGGACCGCCGGTACCCGACCACGCCCCGGCGGCGCGACCGACAGCTCCTGGCACAACCCGTCCGACCGGAACTCGACACCCACGCTCAGGCCCCGGCCCCGCCGCTCGCCACCCGCCCACGCCCCCGTGACATGACTCACGACCGCCGGCGGATCGTCCGCCGGGCGGGCCCGGGTTCTACGGCACCCGACGGATCCGTGGGGTGGGGCCTTAGGGCGACGATCGGGCGGTATGACGACGGAATGGACCCTGGTTCGGGTGCTGCGGGACCGCGCGGCGGGGCTGTGTCTGGCCGCTGTGGTGGTCTCGGGTTTCGGCACGTCGGCGCTGTGGCTGGCCTCGGGGGTGTGGGTCAAGGACCTCACCGGCTCGAACGGGCTGGCCGCGCTGTGCCTGCTGGCGATGTGGGCGCCGACCCTGGCCGGCCCGGCGCTCGGCACGCTCGCCGACCGCGCCCGCCGCGGCCCTCTGCTGATCGCCGCGAACCTGCTGCTGGCGGCGCTCCTGCTCGCCCTCCTCACCGTCGACTCCCCCGGCCGCGTCTGGGTGCTGTACGGGGTGCTGTTCCTCTACGGCGCCACGGGCGTCGTGGAGGACGCGGCGCAGTCGGCGCTCGTCGCCACCGCCGTCGACCCGAAGCTGCTCGGCGACTTCAACGGGCTGCGGATGACCGCCAACGAGGGCATGAAGCTGCTGGCCCCGCTGGCGGGCGCGGGCCTGTACGCGGCGTACGGCGGCCGCTGCGTGGCCCTGCTCGACGCGGCCACGTTCCTGCTCGCCGCCGGTCTGTACGCGCTGCTGCGAATCCATGAGGACAAGCCCCGCCGGCCCGAGGGCTCCTGGCGTACGCAGACCGCCGAGGGCGCCCGCCACCTGTGGTCCCACCCGCGGCTGCGGCCCCTGGTACTGGCCGGCGGCGCCACGATGCTGTGGACCGGGGTGAACGGCGCGCTGGTCTACGCCGTCGTCGACGGCCTCGGCCGCGCGCCCGCGTACGCCGGGGTGCTGTACGCCGTCCAGGGCGCAGGCTCGGTCGCGGTCGGCCTCGCCTCCGGGGCGGCCCTGCGCCGCCTGGGCGGCCGCCGCTTCGCGGCCTGCGGCATCGCCCTCACGGCCGTCGGCGTGGCCCTGCGCGCGATCCCGTCCGACCCGGTGGCCCTGATGTGCAGCGCGGCGATCGGCGCGGGTCTGCCCTGCGTACTGATCGCCGCGCTCACCGCGGTCCAGCGCGAGAGTCCGGCACAGTTGCTCGGCCGCGCGACCGCCACCGCCCACACCCTGCTCTTCGTGCCCAACGTCCTCGGCCTGGCCGCGGGAGCCGCCCTGGTCGGCGCCGTCGGCCTCCCCGTGCTGCTGACCGTCCTGGGCCTGGGACTCCTGGTGGCGTCGGGGGCGCTGCTTCAGCGGCCCGCGAGCGCCGAGCGCGCCGCCGCCAAGTCGACGTCCGACGCCAACCCGGCGTGATAGAGCCGCAGTTCCGTCGCCCCCAGGTCGCGCGCCCGGGCGATGTCCCGGCCCAGGGTGCCCGGGCTGCCGCCCATGCCGGAGACGATCGTGAAGTTGGCGGCCACGACGGCGTCCCGACGGCCCTGCTCGGCGAACGGGGTCAGCGGGCCGGAACCGCCCGTGCAGGGGACCACCACGCCGTCCGCCACGGACAGGATGTGGGCGGGGTCGACCCCGGCGTTGGCGCCGCAGTGGTAGGACACCGGATCGGCGTGCAGAAGGACCTGGAAGCCGTCGGGGGCCGCCACGCGGACCGCCGCGACCGCCGCCTCCTGGAGGGTGCGGGCGGTGTGGTCGCGCCATGCGCGGGTGGCGTCCGCCCTGGTCTCGCCGAGCAGTTTCACCACACCGGCCCAGCCGCCGTCGGAGCGCGCCCCCTGCCACACCGGTTCCAGCGCGCTCCGCACGGCCCGCGCCAACTCTTCAGATTCCAGGCCCTGTTCGCCGTAGCCGGCGCGGCAGGCGGGGCAGAAGCACAGGGACATCAGGTACTGCCCGGCGTCCCCGAGCCCCACCCCGGCGGTCTTGTCGTGGGCGTGCAGATGGGCGAGCCCGTACCAGCCGAGGGACTCCAGCTCGGTGCCGCGCGCCCCGGGCCGGACGGCCGCCTCGGCGGCCAGTTCGGTCAGGTACGCGCGCGTGGCGGGCTGGGCGACGCACGGCGCCCACGGGTAGCGGTCGCCGTAGGCGTTGACGACGGAGGTGTCCGGATGCTCCGCGCCCAGGCGGGAGTTGTGCGCGAGGACGACCCAGGTGTGCACCTCCAGCCCGGCCTCGGCCAGGGCCGCCGCCGCCTCGCCGTACGCGTCGCCCGGCGCCCAGTCGCCGGCCGGGTACGGGCGCAGCGTCCGGCCCTCCCAGCGGTCGTCCACCGAGTACAGCACGGCGGCGTGCTCGGCGGTGACCACGCGGTGGCGCGGGTGGCGGGGGGTCAGCGCGCGCGTGGAGTGGTAGGCGGCGGCGAGCGTCACCTGCTCCACTCCGAGGGCGGCCAGGCGGCCGGGCGCCTCGGGGTCACCGTTGACGTCCCAGGGGTAGACGAAGGCCGAGGTCTTCACGCTTCCTCCTCGTCGAGCAGCGCGCGGCCACGCTCGATCAGCCGGGCGGGTGCACGTTTCTGGGCAGTGTCCATGTTCATGAACGCGATCACGTTAGGAGCCCCCATTCGGGCAGGTCAAGCGCGCAAACCGGCAACACAGGAGCGGATTTCGCGAGTTCACGACACACTTGACGGGGTACGGACACTGTTCATAGCGTGTCCATCCATGTGAATCGCGTCCACACACAGGACCGACCCGCGCAAGGAGACCGAGGATGCCCGCTCCCCGCACCGTTCTGCTCACCGGCGCCGCCGGCGGGCTCGGCACTCTGATGCGGGGCCTGCTGCCCGAGTACGGCTACGAGCTGCGCCTGCTGGACATGCGGCCCATCGAGGGCGAGCCGGACGCGATCGTCGCGGACCTCTCCGACCAGGACGCCCTGCGCGAGGCCGTCCGGGGCGTCGACGCGGTCGTCCATCTCGCGGGCATCTCCCTGGAGGCCCCGTTCGAGAAGGTCCTCAAGGCCAACATCGAGGGCACGTACCACTTGTACGAGGCGGCCCGCGAGGAGGGCGTGCGGCGGATCGTCTTCGCCTCCTCCAACCACGTGGTGGGCCACACCCCGCACCCCAGCCCCGGTGAGCCGCTCCTGCCGATCGAGACCCCGCGCCGCCCGGACACCTTCTACGGTCTGTCCAAGTCCTTCGGCGAGGACCTCGCCCAGCTCTACTGGGACAGGCACGGCCTGGAGACCGTCTCGGTGCGCATCGGCTCCTGCTTCCCCGAGCCGACCAGTGTGCGGATGCTCTCCATGTGGATGAGCCCCGCCGACGGCGCCCGCCTCTTCCACGCGGCCCTGACCGCCGAGAACGTGGGCCACACCGTCGTCCACGGCGCCTCCGCCAACACCCGCCTGTGGCTGGATCTGACCAGCGCGCGGGCACTCGGCTACGAGCCGCGGGACGACTCGGAGCAGTACGCCGAGAAGCTGATCGCCGAGCAGGGCGAGCTCGCCCCGGACAACAAGGCCCACGTGTACATCGGCGGCCCCTTCGTGACGGACCCGCCCATCTGGCCGTACTGACCCGGCGGAAAATCGACGCTTCCGAGGGCGGGCGGGCACCGAACGGGCCCGCCCGCCTTCGCATTCGGGCATCAGGGCTGCCCGTTCCCACGCCCCGGGGCGCCCCCGTGCAGGTCCGAGGCGGGCACCACCCGAGCCGAACGGGCATAAACGGGCAGGAGTAAACCCAAAACAAGCCTGGTCAGAACCGCGCACCCGCTGTAGAACATCCGGCAAGGGCCGCACCGGGCCCGAACGGGCATCGAGACCAGGAAGCGGGTGGTCGACCCATGAGCCACGGGACGGCCGAGGAGCGCCAGCGCGAGATCGTGCGGTTGGCGCGTGCCTCCGGATCGGTCGACGTCACCGCGCTCGCCGCCGACCTGGGCGTGGCCAAGGAGACCGTGCGACGGGACCTGCGCTCTCTGGAGGACCACGGTCTGGTGCGCCGTACCCACGGAGGCGCCTACCCCGTGGAGAGCGCCGGCTTCGAGACCACCCTGGCCTTCCGCGCCACCAGCCACGTACCCGAGAAGCGCCGGGTGGCGACCGCCGCCGCCGAACTGCTCGGGGACGCCGAAACGGTCTTCGTCGACGAGGGCTTCACCCCGCAGCTCATCGCCGAGGCCCTGCCCCGGGACCGGCCGCTGACCGTGGTCACCGCCTCCCTGCCGGTCGCGGGCGCGCTCGCCGAGACCGGCACCATCTCCGTGCTGCTGCTCGGCGGCCGGGTCCGCTCCGGCACCCTCGCCACCGTGGACCACTGGACGACGAGGATGCTGTCCGGTTTCGTCATCGACCTGGCGTTCATCGGCGCCAACGGAATCTCCCGCGAGCACGGTCTGACCACGCCCGACCCGGCGGTCAGCGAGGTGAAGGCGCAGGCGGTCAGAGCCGCGCGCCGGGTGGTGCTCGCGGGCGTCCACACCAAGTTCGGGGCGGTCAGCTTCTGCCGGTTCGCCGAAGTCGGCGCGTTGGAGGCGATCGTGACGAGCACCCTGCTCCCGGCGACCGAGGCACACCGCTACTCCCTGCTCGGGCCGCAGGTCATCCGGGTCTGACCGCCGAGTGGCCCGGCACCCCGCTGAACCTCACCCTTCACCCGCCCCGCGAGGCGCTCTCGTCACCCTCAAGTCCCCATTAGTGTCAACATCTCCTGGAGTACCCATGCGAACCCAGAGCCGACGTTCGCCACGGACCCTCTTCGCCGTGGCGGCGGTAGGGACGCTGATCGCTCCGCTCGCCGCCTGTTCGGGCGCCGGCGGGTCCGGATCCGCCGGCGACAGCTCCGTCAACGTCCTGATGGTGAACAATCCGCAGATGGTGGAGCTGCAGAAGCTGACCGCCACCCACTTCACCAAGGACACCGGCATCAAGGTGAACTTCACCGTCCTGCCGGAGAACGACGTCCGCGACAAGATCAGCCAGGACTTCGCCAACCAGGCCGGGCAGTACGACGTCGCCACCCTGAGCAACTACGAGATCCCGATCTACGCCAAGAACGGGTGGCTGCACCCCCTGGACGCCTACGTCGAGAAGGACACCGCCTTCGACCAGGCCGACATCCTCCCCCCGATGACCCGTGCGCTCACCGCCGAGGACGGCAAGCTGTACGGGGAGCCGTTCTACGGCGAGTCCTCCTTCCTGATGTACCGCAAGGACGTCCTGGAGAAGGCGGGCTTGACCATGCCGGACAAGCCCACCTGGAAGCAGGTCGCCGATCTGGCCGCCAAGATCGACGGCTCCGGCATGAAGGGCATCTGCCTGCGCGGACTGCCGGGCTGGGGCGAGGTCATGGCACCGCTGACCACGGTGGTGAACACCTTCGGCGGCACCTGGTTCGACAAGGACTGGACTGCACGCCTGGACTCCAAGGAGTTCAAGGAGGCCACCCGGTTCTACGTCGACCTGGTCCGCAAGCACGGCGAGGCCGGTGCCGCCCAGTCCGGCTACGCGGAGTGCCTGAACAACATGACCCAGGGCAAGACGGCCATGTGGTACGACGCCACCGCCGGAGCGGGCTCCCTGGAGGCCGACGGCTCTCCGGTCAAGGGCAAGATCGGCTACGCCCCGGCCCCGGTCGAGAAGACCGACGGCTCGGGCTGGCTCTACACCTGGGCGTGGGGCATCCAGAAGGCGTCCAAGAACTCCGAGAACGCCTGGAAGTTCATCTCCTGGGCCTCCAGCAAGGACTACGAGAAGCTCGCCGGCGAGAAGGCCGGCTGGTCCAACGTCCCGGCCGGCAAGCGTGCCTCGACCTACGACATCCCGCAGTACCGCAAGGAGGCCGCCGCGTTCGCGGACGTCACTCGGGACGCCATCGCGAACGCCAAGCCCGAGGACCCTGGCGTGCAGCCCCGTCCCGCGCCCGGCATCCAGTTCGTCGGCATACCCGAGTTCACCGACCTGGGCACCAAGGTGTCCCAGGAGATCAGCTCCGCCATCGCCGGACGCCAGTCGGTGGACAGCGCCCTGAAGAAGGCCCAGAAGCTCGCCGAGGCCGTCGCCCAGAAGTACGAGGGATCATGACCCTGACGTCACCGGCCCGCGCCGCCGCCGTCTCCGGACGGCCGGTGGCCCGGCGCCCGAACCGCATGCGTGCCTGGGCCACCCGGGCGCCCCTGCTGCCGGCGCTGCTCTTCATGATCGTCGTCACCCAACTGCCCTTCGTGGCCACCCTGGTGATCTCGTTCCTCGACTGGAACGCGCTCTACCCCGACCGGCGCCACTTCGCCGGATTCGCCAACTACGGCGAGGTGCTGAGCGACCCCGAGCTGCGCAGTTCGGTGTGGACGACCATCCTGCTGACCGTCACCGTGGTGCTGGTCAGCCTGCTGCTCGGCCTGCTGCTGGCGCTGCTGCTCGACCGCCGCTTCCGCGGCCGGGCCGCCGTGCGCACCATGCTCATCGCGCCGTTCCTGCTGGTGCCGGTCGCCGCCGCGCTGATGTGGAAGCACCTGCTGTTCAACCCGGAGTACGGGCTGTTCAACGGCATCCTGCACGCCATCGGCGGGGACGGGGCGGTTCAGCCGGACTGGATCTCCGAGATGCCGCTGATGGCGGTGGAGGCCGCGCTGATCTGGCAGTGGACCCCGTTCATGATGCTGATCCTGCTGGCCGGACTGCAGAGCCGCGATTCACAACTGCTCGAGGCGGCCAGGATGGACGGGGCGAGCGACTGGCAGATCTTCGTGCACATCACCCTGCCGCATCTGCGCCGCTACCTCGAACTCGGCGTCCTGCTCGGCTCGATCTACATCGTGCAGAACTTCGACGCGGTGTTCACCATCACCTCCGGCGGCCTGGGCACCGCGAACCTGCCGTACACGATCTACCAGACCTTCTACCAGGCGCACGAGAACGGCCTCGCCTCCGCGGCCGGCGTCATCGTCGTGATCGGCTCGATCATCCTGGCGACCTTCGCGCTGCGCGTGGTGTCGTCGCTGTTCCGTGAGGAGGTGTCCCGCTGATGGCCACCGCCACCACCGCCTCGCGGTACGGCAAACCGCGCGGCCGGTTCCGGGGTGCGGCCCTGGGCGTCGTCGCCTGGCTGGCCGGACTCGTGTTCGTGCTGCCCCTGCTCTGGATGGTACTGACGTCCTTCCACTCCGAGGCGGACGCGGCGACCAACCCGCCGTCAGTGGCCGCCGCGCTGACGTTGGACGGCTACCGGCAGTTCTTCGGGCTGACCGGCGGGGCCAGTCCCTGGCCCGCGCTGATCAACTCCATGACCGCCTCGCTGGTCTCCACCCTACTGACCCTCCTCCTCGCGCTGCCCGCCGCGTACGCGCTGTCCATCCGGCCGGTGAAGAAGTGGACCGACGTCCTGTTCTTCTTCCTGTCCACCAAGATGCTGCCCCTGGTGGCCGGTCTGCTGCCGATCTACCTGTTCGCGAAGAACACCGGCCTGCTCGACAACATCTGGGCGCTGGTCATCCTCTACACGGCCATGAACCTGCCGATCGCGGTCTGGATGATGCAGTCCTTCCTGTCCGAGGTCCCGGTCGCGATCATCGAGGCCGCCCAGATCGACGGCGCCCGGCTGCCGACCGTGCTGGGCCGCGTGGTCGCCCCGATCGCCCTGCCCGGCATCGCGGCGACCGCCCTGATCTGCTTCATCTTCAGCTGGAACGAGCTGATGTTCGCGCGGGTCCTCACGGGTGTGGTCGCCGAGACCGCCCCCGTGTTCCTCACCACCTTCATCACCAGCCAGGGCCTGTTCCTGGCCAAGGTGTGCGCCGCGTCGCTCGTCATCTCCCTGCCGGTGCTCGCCGCGGGGTTCGCCGCCCAGGACAAACTGGTCCAGGGCCTGTCGTTGGGAGCCGTGAAATGAAGGCCGCCGTCATCGAGTCCGTGGGCCGCGCCGTCGTCACCGAGGTCCCCGACCCGACGCCGGGGCCGCGCGAGGTCGTCGTCGAGGTGGCGGCCTGTGGGCTGTGCGGCACCGATCTGCACATCCTCCAGGGCGAGTTCGCCCCCAAGCTGCCGATCGTGCCCGGGCACGAGTTCGCCGGCCAGGTGGCCGCGGTCGGCACGCAGGTCACGGAGGTGTCGGTCGGCGACCGGGTGGCGGTCGACCCGTCGCTGTACTGCTACGAGTGCCGCTACTGCCGCGACGGGCACAACAACCTGTGCGAGCGGTGGGCCGCGATCGGCGTCACCACCGCGGGCGGCGCCGCCCGGTACGCCGTGGCCCCGGTCGCCAACTGCGTCAAGCTGCCCGAGCACATCCGCACCGAGGACGCGGCCCTGATCGAGCCGCTGTCGTGCGCGGTCCGCGGCTACGACGTGCTGCGCTCGCGCCTCGGCTCGCACGTGCTGATCTACGGCTCCGGGACCATGGGCCTGATGATGCTGGAACTGGCCAAGCGGACCGGCGCGGCCGGCGTGGACGTGGTCGACGTGAACCCGGCCCGCCTGGAGACGGCCCGGCAGCTGGGCGTGTCGGCGTCCGCGGCGAACGCGGACGAGCTGGACCGGCCGCAGGGCTGGGACGTGGTGATCGACGCGACCGGCAACGCGGCGGCGATCCAGGACGGCCTGGACCGGGTGGCGAAGGCGGGTACGTTCCTCCAGTTCGGGGTGGCCGACTACGCGACCCGGGTGATGATCGACCCGTACCGGATCTACAACCAGGAGATCACCATCACCGGCTCCATGGCGGTGCTGCACAGCTTCGAGCGGGCCGCCGAGCTGTTCGCGGCCGGGGTGCTGGACCCCGAGGTCTTCATCAGTGACCGGATCCCGCTGGAGCGGTACCCGGAGGCGCTGGAGCAGTTCGCGTCCGGGGTGGGGCGGAAGATCGTGGTCGTGCCATAGCGAGGACCGGCCACGGCGCTTCACCGCTTCACCCGTCTGCCGGGTAAGGGAACGGTAAAGCGCCCTCGGTCGTTACCTCCCACATGACAGCTATGACCCCCGGCTCGAACATCCCTCTGGCCGCCGCGCGTGTGGCGGTGGACGTCGCCGCTCCGGTGCGGCTGGACGTATCGGGCCTGCTGCTCACCGCCGACGGCAAGGTGCGCTCGGACGACGACTTCATCTTCTACAACCAGCCGTCCGGGCCGGGCGTGACCTACCGTTCGGGCGGCGGCGGCGCGCCCGACGCGATCATCGTGGACACCACCGCGGTGCCGCCGGGCATCGAGAAGATCGTGGTCACCGCCAGCCCGGACGCCGCCGGGCAGACCTTCCAGGGCATCGAGCCCACGGCCACCATCCGCGACGCGGACAACGGCTCGGCGCTGGCCACGTTCACCCCGCCGCGGCTCGGCACCGAGACGGCGCTGGTGGTCGTGGAGATCTATCTGCGGGGCGGCCAGTGGAAGGCGCGGGCCGTCGGCCAGGGGTACGCCGACGGACTCGCGGGCATCGCCACCGACTTCGGCGTGACGGTGGAGGAACCGGCCCCCGCCCCGGTGGCCCCGCCGCAACCGGTCGTCCCGCCCCAGCCGCTCACCCCGGCGCCCCCGGCGCCCGCCGCGCAGTCCCCGGCCGCTCCTCCGGTTCCCCCGGCCCCGCCGGCCGCCGTCCCCGCTCCCGGTGCCGGGAAGGTCAACCTGGACAAGGGCCGGGTCAGCCTCCAGAAGAACCAGACCGTGTCCCTGGTCAAGGGCGGCCGCCCACTGCTCGCCCGGGTGAAGATGGGCCTCGGCTGGGAACCGGCGTACCGCGGCGCCGACATCGACCTGGACGCCTCGGTCATCGCCTACGGCCCGCAGCGCAACCACATCGACAGCTGCTACTTCGGCAAGCTCACCATCCTGAACGGCGCCGTGAAGCACTCCGGCGACAACCTCACCGGCGAGGGGGCGGGCGACGACGAGGTGATCGTGGTCGACCTCGGGCGTCTGCCCCAGGAGGTGACCGGCCTGGTGTTCACCGTGAACTCCTTCTCGGGCCAGAAGTTCACCGAGGTGGCCAAGGCCTACTGCCGCCTGGTGGACGCGACCACCGAGGAGGAGCTGGTCCGCTTCGACCTCACCCACGCCGAGCCGCAGACCGGGGTGATGATGGCCAAGCTCATCCGGCAGTTCACCGGCGAGTGGGAGATGACGGCCATGGGCGACTTCGTCAAGGCCCGGACCGTACGGAACATGGTGAAGCCTGCGGCCCAGGCGCTGTAGGACAGAATTCGCCTGTCGCAGTCATTTCACCGGAGGATGAACCACAGATGATCACGCTGACGAAAGAAGACGGCCCGGCGGACCTGGACGGGGTGACCCACATGTCCATCGGCGTGTCCTGGGATCCCACGGGGGGCACCTCCGGCGGGGTGATGGGCGTGCTCCGCCGCAAGATGGGCACCGACCTCGACCTGATCGCCGTCGCCATGCAGGGCGCGGACCCGGTGCGCCTGGCGGGCCTGGACTCGCTGGACCCCATGGGCAACGGCTCACTGCTGCACAGCGGCGACAACCAGACCGGCCGGGGCGACGGCGACGACGAGACGGTGACGGTCGAGTTCGCCCGGATACCGCAGAACATCACCTCGATCGTGTTCATCGCCTCGGCCTTCAAGAAGGGGAGCTCCTTCCAGAAGGCGCGCAACATCAGCTTCAAGGTGTACGACGCGACCGGGGGCACCTCCCAGCAGGTCGCCGACATCTGGCCGAGCCTGCTCACCCAGGACAACGGCTGCGCCGTGGCCAAGGCCATTCGGGTCGGCGGCTCCTGGAAGCTCGAGGTGATCAACGAGACGGGGAAGATCAAGCAGGGCGACGAGCACGCCCTGATGCGCTTCGCCGTCAGCAAGTGACACCACGCGACACATGACCAGACGGCCGCGGCCCGCACGCTGGGCGCGGGTCGCGGCCGGTCCATGACCGCGGGACCCGTACCCACGCGGGGGAGACGGTCGCCGCCCTCGCCGGGGTCCGCAGCCGCGCGGGCATACGCTCCGCCGCGCGGGCGGCGCCGAACGCGCCGTGTTCCGCCCGCCTCCGACGCCGCCCGGAGTGCCGCCTGCCCGGATCCGCCGCTCAACCGCCGTGCGCGGAGCGGGCCTTGAACGCCGCCTTGCGTGCTTCCTTGGCGGTCCTCTTGTCCGGGTGCAGCCGTCCCATCGCCTCCAGCACGTCCGCCGTCTGCGGGTGGTCCACCCGCCAGGCCGCCGCGAAGAAGCCGCTGTGCTGCTCGGCGAGCCCCTCGACGAGGGCGTGCAGTTCCTCGGAGTCGCCCTCGGCCGCCAGTTGGGCGGCCACCGTGTCGATGGTCAGCCAGAAGATCATCTCCTGGGACGGCGGCGGCACGTCGGCCAGACCGCGCTCGGTCAGCCAGACCCGGGCCAGACCGCCCAGTTCGGCGTCGTCGAGCACCTCCCGCAGCGCCGGTTCGGCCTCGGCTCCGACCAGGGACAGCGCCTGCTGGCAGCGCAGCCGCCGCAGCGGCGCGCCCGCGTCCGTGCCGCGCGCCGCGGCGAGCAACTCCCGTGCGGCGGACAGGGGTTCACGGCGCGCCAGCCACTGCTCGGTCTCCGCGTGCGTGGCCGCCGGGGGAAACCCTGCGGTGCCGTCGAGCAGCGCGTCGGCGCCCTTGTCCGCGAGTTCGCCGATCACCGGCGCCCGGCAGCCGGCCTCCAGCAGCCGGGTCCGCAGACCGTGCAGTCCGAGCGGGGTCAGCCGCACCATGCCGTAGCGGGCGACGTCCACCTCCTCGACCGGCGTCGACGGCTCGTTCTCGGCGTCCGCCATCAACTCCTCGTCCACCGGCCGGTACTCGACCAGGCCTGCCGGCTCCAGCAACCGGAACTGGTCGTCCAGCCGCATCATCGCCTCGGAGACCTGCTCCAGTATGTCGTTGGTGGGCTCCCCCATGTCGCTGGGCACGATCATGGAGGCGGCGAGCACGGGCAGCGGCACCGGGCCGCTGCCGGACCCGTCCGCGCCGGCCGTCAGCCGGTAGAGGTTGGCGAGCACCCCGTCGAGGAACTCCGCCTCCGCCTCGGGGTCCCAGTCCAGCCCGGACAGGTCGACCGCGCCGCCCCGGCCCACCGCTTCGACCAGCGCGTCCGGATCGGGCACGCTCGCGTCGGCCAGCACGCCCTCGAGGGCGTTCGTCCAGACCGCGAGCACGTCGTGCGGGGAGCCGCCGGTCAGCAGGGCCAGGTCGGGGCCGGGCGCGACGGCGCCCTCGTCCTCGTCGACGATGCGGACGAGCCCGGCGTCCAGGGCGACCCGCCAGGCCTCGCTCACCCCGGCCGCCGCGCCGTCGCCGCTCAGGCCGAGCGCCTCGGCCGCGGCGGGCAGTTGCTCCTCGGCCAGCGCGCCGTCGGCGTCGACCCGTGTCCCGTCTCCGGCCCAGCGCGCGAGCCGCGCGGCGCGGGACAGCAGCGGGGTGGCGAGCGCGTCCCGGGCCAGCTCCGGTTGGGAGGCGAGCAGCACCGGCGGGAACGAGGACCTGTCTGACATCGGCTGGTTTCTCCTAGCGGACCGGGGGCCCGGAGGGTGGGAAGCCCACGGGCCGGTAAGTCTGACGACTCAACCGCTCAGCCTAGACGGATTTCGACCCATCCCATCCGGTTCACCTTTCCGTCATGCCCCGTACATGACCGAAACCTTGACAGCCGACCGGGCCGCACAGGAGATTGACGCGCGTAGATAAGCGGAGGCGACCGTATCTGCACGTCAACGCGGAGTTCCTCGACCAGACCAGCGACCACGACCCGCAGGTGCTGCGGTTCCACCCGTAACACCCGCGTGTCCTGGGGACGGGGTCGGCGGCCGTCAGGCGCAGACCCCGTCCAGCCATTCCCGCCAGGCCACTTCGTTGGCCTTGGCGTCGGCGTCCGGCGCGAAGTCGTGGACGCTGACGCCGACCGGGGCGCCCCAGTGGTTGCGGCCGAAGAGGCGGATGAGGGCGTCGTCGGTGCGCAGCCCGATGAAGTACGGGCTGCGGTAGTCCAGCACGGCCTCGAACGTCCGGGGCCCCTGGACGGTCACGCGCGCACCCGTGGCCGTGTCGTCGGTGAGCCCGAGGGCCCGGCCCACGGCCGTGAAGGCGTCGGGGGCGGTGGACGCCTCCGGGCCGTCCAGGGTCGCGAAGGCCACCGGGCGCGGCGCGAAGTGCGTCAGGTACTCGCGCAGGGTGTGCATATAGAAGTCGGTGTGCTTGCTCGCGCCGTCGTACTGGTTGTCCCAGTCGTCGGTGAAGACGCCGCTGTGCACGTACCGCACCCAGGCGCGGCGGCCGCCGTCGCGCGGTTCGATGGTGTGGTCGAGCTGGTTGAGCGACTGGACCGGGAACCCGACGTCCTCGCTGCGGTTGGTGTAGCGGTGCGGCGGGTCCCAGGCGGTGACCGTGGACCCGAACGGTCCGGCGCCGCCCACCCGGGGCTCCGGCGGCTCCATCGGCCACAGGTATCCACCGGTACCGGACGTGACCGCCTCCCACACCTCCTGGGGGGTGGCGTCGACCTCAAACTCACGGACGATCTCGAATTCCTTGGACATGACGGGCTCCTGCTCGGCGACGGTCGGTGGGTGCTGGGCCGTTACTGGGCTTCGGGTTCCACGGCGGGCGCGGCCCGCTCCTTCACCGTGGGGTGGAAGGCGACGACGATCCGGTGGTCGCGCCCGCCCTCGGTGTCCGGGGCGTCGTACTTGCGGATCAGGGCGGTGACGCCCGCCGTCAGCTCCTCGACGAACGCGGCCCGGTCGGCGGCCGATGCGAAGCGGACCTCGCCGTCCAGCGCGTAGGTCGCCAGCCGCTTGCGGGCCTTGGCCGCGCCGGTGATCAGCGAGCCGACGTCGCGCACCAGCCGGGCGCCGAGGGCCAGCAGCCAGCGCGCGGAGAGCTGGTCGCGGAAGCGGTCCGGGTCGGGCTGCACGGAGGCCAGGGCCAGCGGGGAGATGACGTACGACGCGGCGGTCGCGCGCATCAGCCGCTCGGTGACGTTGCCCTTGCGGCGCTCACCGGCCAGCTCGACCAGCCCATGCCGCTCCAGCGCCTTGAGGTGGTAGTTCACCTTCTGGCGGGGCAGGCCGACCGCACCGGCCAGCATGGCGGCCGAGGCGGGGCCGGCCGCCAGCTCGGCGAGCAGCCTGGCCCTTATGGGATCCAGGGACACGGCTGCGGCCTCGGGGTCCTCGATCACGGTGACGTCCAGCATGGGACCCACCTTCCCACCGAAAACTTTTTTTGTCCAGGCGGTTCGATTTTTCGGTGGGTCGGTGCGTCGGTGGGCCGATGCATCGGTCGCCGGGCGCACGGGAAGGCCGCCCCCACCTCTCAGGTGGGGGCGGCCTTCAGGAAGCCGGAGGTCCCGGTGTGCCGTGGTCCCGGTGCCGGTGGTTACGGCGTGCCAGTGGTCCCGGCTGCCGTGCTCCCGGTGTGCCGTTCCGGACCGGGCGGCCTCAGCGGCGGCGGCTGCGCCGGATCAGCAGTCCGGCCGCGACCAGCGCCGCGCCCGCCGCGAGCGCGATCACCAACGGGCGCGGGTTGCGGCGGTACGCCTCGACCGCGTTGGTCACCGGAGCGGAGTGCCCGGCCCGGGTCGCCTGCTCCTGAACCGTGTGCCCGGCCCGGGTCGCCTGCTCCTGAACCGTGTGCCCGGCCCGGGTCGCCTGCTCCTGAACCGTGTGCCCGGCTCGTATGGCCCGTTCCTGAACCGTGTGGCCCGCCCGCGAGGCCCGCTCCTGGACGGTGTGCCCGGTCCGGCTCGCCCCCGCCTGGGTCCGGTGGCCGGCATGGGTGGCCTTCTCCTGGACGACGTGCCCGGCGTGCGCGGCGGAGCTGCGCAGCTGGACCGTCAGGGCGCCGGCCTTGTCCATCAGGTCGGCCGCACGGGCCTTCGCCCGGCCCTTCACATCCGCCTTGGCGGCCAACTCCTCGACAGTGTCGCCGAGTCGGCTCCTGGTCTGTTCGATCTGCGACCTCAGCTCATCGGGGCCCTTCGCGCCCGCCGGCGGAGTGGCGCCGCCGTCCCCCTGTGTCCTGTCCGTCATCGGTGGTGTGCCCTTTCCTTGATCGCTTCGACGTCCGCCTTGACGCTGCCGAGCATCTCCTCCGGTGTGGGCGGTGCGGCGCGGCGCAACTGGGCACGTCCGACGACGGCCAGCACGCCCGCGACCACGAACAGCACGGCCGCCACGATGAGCGCCGCGGCCCACACGGGCAGCGCCAGCGAGAGGGCGGCGGTGGCCGCGCCGGCGAGCACGATCAGCCCGACATAGCCGACGGCGCCCGCCGCTCCGAGCAGCCCGCCGCCGCGTCCCATGCGGCGCCCCTTCTCGGTCAGCTCCAGCTTGGCCAGGGCCATCTCCTGCCGTACGAGCTGGGAAAGCTGCTCGGTGGCCCGGTGGACGAGTTCACCCACCGAGTGCTCGCCCTCCGCAGGCACAGTCGGTGAACGGTCGCCCACCGACGGTTCGGCCGGCAGGCGTTCGGCCACCGGACGTTCAGCCGGTGAACGGTCGTCCGCCGAGCGGTCAAGCACTGGGCGACGCCGGTCGCGTACAGGCCTCACATCGATCGTCCCGGTCACGGTGTCCGCCTCCTCTCGGTCCGGACCATCCGGGTACCCCGGGACCACTGCGATTACCCGTGGCCCGTACCGCCGGGTCCGCGCTCGCCGAGACGGGCCAGCTGGGTTTGGAACCAGTCGAGGCGCGCCTGCAACAGGGCGGCCTCCGCGACGAGTTCGGGCACCCCGAGCCCTTCGGGCCCGGCAAGCGGCCCGCCGGGCGATCCCGATGCGGCAACCGCCGCGGCGACCGGTGCCGGCCCGCCGCCCGCCACGACCCGCAGCCCGTCCCCGGCCATCCGGGCGAAGCCGGCGGGCGTCACGGACGTACGGCCGCGCAGGCAGCCCACGCAGACGGCGGTCAGCGCGCGCCAGCCGGGCCTGCCCCAGCCCGCGTCGGCCAGGGCGGAGGCGGGCGCGCCGCACGCGCACGGGCCGACCGCCGCCGTGCGCACTCGTTGGCGGGCGTAGCGGAAACCGCGTTCGTAGCGGATGTAGGCGCCGAGGACGGAGACCTCCAGCAGGACGGCACTGCGGTGTTCGGCCGTGCACAGCAGGGCCTCGGCGGCGGCGCGTTCGTGCACGCAGTGGAATCCACAGTCGCACAGGCGGGCCGGTGGCCGGTGCCGGCGGCCGTAGACGCAGGCCGCGTCCGCGACGACGCCGTACGGCAGTGCGCCGCCGAGCGACACTCCGGTGAAGCGGACCCGGGTGCCGTCGTGGGACAGCACCGGGTGGGCGATCTTGTATCCGGTCGGCGGCTCCGTGGGGCGTTCCGCGGGCAGCCGCAGCCTCATCGGGCGGCCGAAGCCCCTTCGGGCATGGCGGCGGCCCGCGGTTCCTGGATCCGCTGGATCTCCTGGACCGCCTCGGGGAGTCCGGTCTCCTCCTCGCGGGCCGGCGACCGCTCCTCCGCGACTCCGGTGGCCAGTGCCTTGCCGAGCTTCATGACGCTCTACCTTTCTGCCGGGCCTGCACGTCGGTGACCTCCTGCCCATGGTGACGCATGACGGCCGAGTTGGACACAGGGCACCATCGCTCCAGCTCTGCTTACGGATATCCAGTAGAGGAATTAAGTGGAGCTTCACGGTTGCCCTGTCGACACTGCTTCCATGACGACGACCACAGCCACTCCCGCCCCTCCCTTCGGCCGCGCCCTGTGCGCCATGATCACGCCCTTCACCGACTCGGGCGCGCTCGACCTCGACGGCGCCCAGCGGCTCGCCGACCGGCTGGTGACCGAGGGCTGCGACGGCCTCGTGCTCAGCGGTACGACGGGCGAGTCGCCGACCACGACGGACGCCGAGAAGTCGGCGCTGGTCCGGGCCGTGCGCGAGGCGGTCGGGGAGCGCGCCTCGATCGTGGCGGGCGTGGGCACCGCCGACACCCGGCACACCGTCGAGCTGGCGCTGGCGGCCGAGAAGGCGGGCGCGGACGGGGTGCTGGTGGTGACGCCGTACTACAGCAGGCCGCCGCAGGACGCCGTGGAGGAGCACTTCCGTACGGTGGCGGACGCCTCCGGGATGCCGGTGGTGCTCTACGACATCCCCGGCCGCACCGGCACGCGCATCGAGCCGGACACCATGCTGCGGCTCGCCGCGCACCCCCGGATCGTGGCGGTCAAGGACTGCTCCTACGACTTCCTCGGCACCCAGAAGGTGCTGTCCGGCACCGAGTTGGCGTACTACGCGGGCTGCGAGGAACACATCCTCGCGCTGTACGCGGTGGGCGGCACCGGATACGTCAGCACGGTCGCGAACCTCGTCCCGCGCCAACTGCGCTCGATCCTCGACGCGTTCGACGCGGGCGACACCGCCCGGGCCGCCCGGCTCCAGCAACAGGCCATCGAACTGATCGAGTCGACGATGTCGGCCGGCTTGCCCGGCACGGTCACCGTCAAGGCCCTGCTGAACGACCTGGACCTGCCCGCGGGCCCGGTCCGCGCCCCCCTGCGCCCCGCCGACCGCAAGACGACCGACGGGCTGCGCTCGGCGTACGAACGACTGCGGGCGGCGTAATCACAGCTGGCGACCCGGCAGACAACGTTCGCCCCGTCGCGACGCCCGGCACGTTCCCCCGAGCTCTTCGAGCAGGGGAACCCCCACTCGCCGCACCGGCCGAAAGCCCAAGTACGCCCAGTACGAGGGCTTCCGGCCGGCACTCCCCCAAGCACGCATCGGATGCCGCTCCTTCACGGGCAAGCGTTGCCCGCCGGGGCACTGGCTCATGGCGATACTCGACGGCGTCGGCACCAACTGCCGCGCTGTGGCCGAGCCCGTCGTGGGCGCTCCGCGGCAACGACTGGTCCACGGCGGCGCCGATCGCCTCGATGCCGCAGGGGTGCGGCGGGGATAGCCTCTGGCCATGCCGAGCTTCGAGATCACACCGATAGGTACGGTCCGGAACAACCGGACGGACGTCCAGCACACGGACAACTGGGGTGCCGTCCGCAGCACGATCTCCATCGAAGAGCGCTTCGGCGAGGCCTGCCTCCAGGGCCTGGAGGGCTTCTCCCACGTGGAGGTCCTCTTCATCTTCGACCAGTTCCCGGAACACGACGACCACCGCGAGCCCCGCCCCTACCGCGGCCGCTCCGACCTCCCGCCCGTTGGCGTCTTCGCCGGCCGCGGCCCCCGCAGACCGAACCGCATCGGGGTGACGCCCTGCGCCATCGAATCCGTCCACGGCCGCGAACTGACGGTGGTGGGCCTCGACGCGGTCTCGGGCACCCCCGTCATCGACCTGAAGCCGACGATGGAGGAGTTCCGCCCGGTGAACGTCAAGCAGCCGGAATGGGTCAGCCGCCTGATGTCGGAGTACTTCCAGCCGTAGGACGTGGGACAGATGATCGCTGCCGGCACAGCGCGGTCATCACACCGCCGCCGACCGCCGCCTTGTACCCGCACCGGCGGCTCCGGCGCCGCGTCGTTCGTCGTCGTTCAGCGCCTTGCCGATCTCCAGCAGACGACCCTCGGGCAGAGCGAAGAGCAGTTCCGGCCAGGCCGTGCCAGGCCCCATGGAGTGGCCGTCGTCCACGTCGAGGGTCTCCGCCGCGGACCAGGGCGCACCCCTCGGTCTCCGTAGGCCGTGGAGGCAGGAGTGACGGTCGTGGTGTGCTGGTGCGAGTGCGGGACTAGCCTGGGAGGTACTCGGGCGGCCGTTCGGGCCGAGGAGCTTTCCTGGTGCCGATCTTGTGGCCAAGCGGGCGCGTGGCACGCGTTCAGGGTCTCCGTTTTTCCGCATGAGGTCGAGGCGCCGCTCAAAGTCGGCACCCTCATCAGGCCTTTCGCCCTCTTGGCTGGGCGCCCCTTCGCATCGCCGACAGGCGTGTGTCCCAGGCAGGAGTACAGAGATGGCTTGGAATGTGAACGGTACATACCTCGAGAGCTGCAACTGCGACACCGTGTGTCCGTGCACCACCTCAGGCATGACCGCACCCGCCGACAACGAGCGCTGCCAGGTGACTCTCGCGTTCCACGTCGCACGGGGTGAGGTCGACGGTGTGGACGTGTCGGACCACAGCGTCGTGGTCTTCGCCGACACGCCCCGCGTGATGGCCGACGGCGGCTGGCAGGTCGTGCTGTACGTCGACGCTTCGGCCGACGACAGCCAGGCCGACGCGCTGGGCAAGGTCTTCTCCGGGCAGGTGGGCGGACCGATGGCGGCGCTCGTCCCCCTCATCGGCGAGGTCCTCGGCGTCGAACGCGTTTCCATCGACTTCCACGACGACGGTCGCCGCCACACGGTGCGGGTGGCGGACGCCATCGACATCGAGATCGAGGACCAGGTGGCCCCGCAGTTCGGCGAGGACGGTCCAATGATGGGGCTGACCGGCATGTTCCACCCGGCGAACAGCACGTTGACGATCGCCCGATCGACGCGGGCCATCGGCAATGGCGTACACGGCCGCTCATGGGACTTCACCGGCCGCAACGCACACTCGGCACCCTTCTCATGGTCGGCGTGACCAGGACAACGATCACGGTCCGGCACAGTGCGCGCTACTCCGGGCCGGTGCTGCTCACGGCGGCCGCGGCCTGGGCGTGGGTGGCACTGCGCTGGGGGGACATGGGGTGGTCCCGGACCATGGCCGGGGATCTGCCCGCCTTCACGGGCATGTGGATGATCATGATGGCCGCGATGATGCTGCCGGCCACGGCACCCGTCGCCTCGTTGTACGCGCGGACGGTCCCCGTTCACCGGACGCCACGCATGATCGCGTTCACCGCCGGCTACGTGCTGGTCTGGGCCGCCGCCGGGCTGCCGGCATACGCCCTGGCCGTGGGCGCGACGCACGTCGCAACCACACATCCCGCGACCGGGACGGCGGCGGCCGCCGCCGTTTTCGCCGTCAACGGTGTCTACCAGCTCACCGCCCTCAAGGATTTCTGCCTCACCAAGTGCCGCTCACCGATCGGCCTGTTGCTGCGCTACGCGTCGTACCGCGGCCCCTCACGCCACCTACGTGCCGGAGCGCATCACGGCGCGTTCTGCCTGGGATGCTGCTGGTCCTTGATGCTGCTGCTCACGGCGTTCGGTGTGATGAATCTCTGGGCCATGGTGGGCCTGGCCGCCATCGTCACCGCGGAGAAACGCTTGCCGCGGGGTCGCCTTGTCGCCCGGGTCGTCGGCCTCACCTCGCTCGCGCTCGCGATCGCCGTCTTCTGGGTGCCTCTGCTGGCCCCCAACCTCACAGCCAGCGGCATGACAGAGATGGGCCTCCGTCACCTGTGGTGGCAGGTGACGCCCGTGAGCGGTCCTCCATTCCGCCACTTGTCCGTGAGCTGGTAGCGGCCCGGTCCCTGGCGGGCGGTCAGGACGAACTCACGCATGAGCGCCCTCCCGGGCCGTCCTGGGGCCGTGGAAGGGCGCTCAACGGTGACCAACGCCGACAGCTGCCGACAGCTCAGAGCAGCAGGTCAGAGCATTGATGCCGTACGCGGCCGCACGTCACGGCCGCCGTTGCTCAGTTGTGGCTGTGCAGGATCTCGTTCAGGCCGCCCCAGACCGCGTTGTTCGGGCGGGCCTCGACGGCGCCGGTGACCGAGTTGCGGCGGAAGAGGATGTTGGAGGCGCCGGACAGTTCGCGTGCCTTGACGATCTGGCCGTCGGGCATCGTCACACGGGTGCCGGCGGTGACGTACAGACCGGCCTCGACCACGCACTCGTCGCCGAGCGCGATGCCCACGCCCGCCTCGGCGCCGACCAGGCAGCGCTCGCCGATGGCGATGATCACGTTGCCGCCGCCGGAGAGCGTGCCCATGGTGGAGGCGCCGCCGCCGATGTCGGAGCCGTCGCCGACCACGACGCCCGCGGAGATGCGGCCCTCGACCATGGAGGTGCCGAGGGTGCCCGCGTTGAAGTTCACGAAGCCCTCGTGCATCACGGTGGTGCCCTCGGCGAGGTGCGCGCCGAGCCGCACCCGGTCGGCGTCGGCGATGCGGACGCCCTTCGGGACGACGTAGTCGGTCATGCGCGGGAACTTGTCGATCGAGGTCACCTGGAGGTGCAGGCCCTCGGCGCGGGCGTTGAGCCGCACCTTCTCGATGTCGTCGACGGCGACCGGGCCGAGCGAGGTCCAGGCGACGTTGGCGAGGTGACCGAAGATGCCGTCCAGGCTCTGGCCGTGCGGCTTGACCAGCCGGTGCGAGAGCAGGTGCAGGCGCAGGTAGACGTCGTGCGCGTCGATCGGCTTCTCGTCGAGCGAGGCGATGACCGTGCGGACCGCGACCACCTCGACGCCCCGGCGCGCGTCCGGCCCGATCGCCGCGGTGGCGCCGTCGCCGAGCAGCTCCGCGGCCCGCTCGGCGGACAGCCGCTCGCTGCCGGCCGGGCCGGGCTGGTCCGTCAGCTCGGGGGCGGGGAACCAGGTGTCGAGAACGGTGCCGTCGGCGGCGATCGTGGCGAGTCCGGCGGCCACGGCGCCGGTGGTGCGGGGAGCAGTCGTGTCGGTCATAGAAGGAAACCTAACGTGAGGCGGCGCGCACCGGCGAACCGGTGCCATGGGCGTCTCATGTGCCGGTCAGGGGCCCGCGCGGGAGACGGCGCGGTGGTGCGCCGCCTCCCGCTCAGGTGTCCGCGGACGGCGGGATCATCCGCGTCAGCATCTCGCGCGCGTAGCTCTCGTCGTACGGGGTTCCGGTCAGCAGCACCTGGAGGCAGATGCCGTCCACCAGGGCCACCAGGGCGCGGGCGGTGGTCGGGTCGGTGCGGCGGGAGAGCAGGGTCGCGACGTCCTCGGCCCACTCGGCGGCGACGGGGCGGAGCGCCGACCGGCGCAGGGCGGCGAGGTACAGCTCGTACTCCAGCTCGACCCCGGTGCGGTCACCGGACAGCCACTCCCCCATCCAGCCCGCGAGCGCCTCCGCGAGGTCGGTGCGCGGGTCGTCCAGACCTCCGCGCGCGGCGATCACCTTGGCGAAGCCGTCGCTGGCCTGCCCGAGGGCCGCGACCATCAGCTCGTCCAGCGTCCGGAAGTGGTACGTGGTGGAGCCCAGCGGTACGTCCGCCTCCGCGGCCACCGTGCGGTGGGTCAGCCCGGCGAGGCCCTTGGCGCCCACCACGCGGAGTGCCGCGTCGATGATCCGCTGCCGCCGCTCGGGGTCGTGCCGCCGGGTCATCAGTGGGCCCCGCCCAGGCTGAGGACGACCACTCCGCCGATGATCAGGACGATCCCGGCGACCTTGGCGAGGCTCATCCCCTCCCCGAACAGCACCAGGCCGAGCGCGGCGACGGCCGCGGTGCCGATGCCGGACCAGATCGCGTAGGCCGTGCCGATGGCCACGGTCCGCAGGGTCTGGGCGAGCAGCACGAAGGAGAGGACGTACCCGACGACGGTCACCAGCGAGGGCCCGAACCTGCTGAAGCCCTCGCTGTACTTCATGGCCGTCGTGGCCGCGACTTCCGCGGCGATGGCACCGACGAGCATCACGTATCCCATGAGGGCGAGCGTATCCGCCGATGTGTACGGCCGTACACATCGGGGTCTTCGATCACCACTGACAATGCTGCGGCGAGTGACGGCACAGACCTGGAGGAGCGCCGCGAGTGAGGGCCGACGACACGCCGAAGAGGACCGACCCGCCCCGCGAGCGAATGCCGAAACGGCGAGGTCCTCCGGGGGACCTCGCCGTTTCGTCGTTCGCTCGTGGATCTCAGACGTTGAAGCCGAGCGCCCGCAGCTGCTCGCGGCCGTCGTCCGTGATCTTGTCGGGGCCCCACGGCGGCATCCAGACCCAGTTGATGCGCAGCTCGTTGACGAGGCCGTCCGTGGCGGACTTGGCCTGGTCCTCGATGACGTCGGTGAGCGGGCAGGCCGCGGACGTCAGGGTCATGTCGATGGTCGCGATGTTCGACTCGTCGACGTGGATGCCGTAGATCAGGCCGAGGTTGACGACATCGATGCCCAGCTCGGGGTCGACGACGTCCATCAGGGCCTCACGGAGCTCCTCCTCCGAGGCCGGCTTCATCTCCACGGTCTCGCTCATGCGGTCTTCCTTTCGGCGTCGGCGCCGCCCAGCGCCTGGGCCGTCGCGTCCTTCCAGGCCATCCAGCTCAACAGGGCGCACTTCACGCGGGCCGGGTACTTGGACACCCCGGCGAACGCCACCGCGTCCTCCAGGACGTCCCCCATCGCGTCGTCGGGCTCGATCCGGCCCTTGGACTGCATCAGCTCCAGGAAGGTCTCCTGGATCTTCTGCGCCTCGGCCAGCTCCCTGCCGACGAGCAGTTCGTTCAGTACGGAGGCCGAGGCCTGGCTGATCGAGCAGCCCTGGCCCTCGTACGAGACATCCTTGATCGTCGTGCCGTCGTACTTCACTCGGAGGGTGATCTCGTCGCCGCACGTCGGGTTCACATGGTGCACCTCGGCGTCGCCATCCCTCAGACCACGCCCGTGCGGGTGCTTGTAGTGGTCCAGGATGACTTCCTGGTACATCGAGTCCAACTTCATGCGATCGCTCGTCCCGTCAGCCGAAGAAGTTCCGTACGTGCTCCAGGCCGTCGACCAGAGCGTCGATCTCGGCCGGCGTGGAGTACAGATAGAACGACGCTCGCGTGGTCGCAGGAATTCCGTACCGCAGGCACACCGGCCGCGCGCAGTGGTGGCCCACGCGCACCGCGATGCCCTGCTCGTCGAGGACCTGGCCCACGTCGTGCGGGTGGATGTCACCGAGCGTGAAGGAGATCGCCGCGCCCCGGTCCTCGGCCGTGGTCGGTCCGATGATCCTCAGGTCGGGGACCTCCGCCAGCCGCCGCACCGCGTACTCGGTGAGCGCGTGCTCGTGGGCGAGGACCTTGTCCATCCCGATCGAGTTCAGGTAGTCGACCGCCGCGCCCAGACCGACCGCCTGCGCGATCGGCGGCGTGCCCGCCTCGAACTTGTGCGGGGCGGGGGCGTACGTCGACGAGTGCATCGACACCGTCTCGATCATCTCGCCGCCGCCGAGGAACGGAGGCAGGTCCTCCAGCAGCTCCTGGCGGCCCCAGAGCACGCCGATGCCGGTCGGGCCGCACATCTTGTGGCCGGTGAAGGCCACGAAGTCGGCCTGGAGGGCCTGTACGTCCAGCGGCATGTGCGGCGCGGCCTGCGAGGCGTCGATGCACACCAGCGCGCCGACCTCCTGCGCGCGGCGGACTATCGCCTCGACCGGGTTCACGGTGCCGAGGATGTTGGACACCAGCACGAAGGAGACGATCTTCGTCTTCTCGGTGATGACCTCGTCGATGTTGGACAGGTCGAGGCGGCCGTCGTCGGTGAGGCCGAACCACTTCAGCTTCGCGCCCGTGCGCTGCGCCAGCAGCTGCCAGGGAACGATGTTGGAGTGGTGCTCCATCTCCGTGATGACGATCTCGGTCTCGTGATCCACCCGGTAGGGCTCGTCGGCCCAGCCGAGCATGTTCGCCACGAGGTTGAGCGACTCGGAGGCGTTCTTGGTGAAGATCACCTCGTCGCGGCTCGGTGCGTTGATGAACGCGGCGACCTTGTCGCGCGCGCCCTCGTACAGCGCCGTGGCCTCCTCGGCGAGCACATGCACACCGCGGTGGACGTTGGCGTTGTAGCGCTCGTAGTACTCGCTCAGGGCGTCCAGCACCTGGCGCGGTTTCTGCGAAGTCGCCGCGTTGTCCAGGTACACGAGCTTCCTGCCGTCGTGGACCAGCCGGTCCAGGACGGGGAAGTCCTTGCGGATCGCCTCTGTGTCGAGGAGGCCCGGCAGCTGTGTCACGCGGATGCGCCACCCTTCACGTATGCCTCGTAGCCCTCGTTCTCCAGCTTGTCCGCGAGCGCGGCGCCGCCGGACTCGACGATCCGGCCGCCGGCGAACACGTGGACGTGGTCGGGCTTGATGTAGCGCAGGATGCGCGTGTAGTGGGTGATGAGCAGGGTGCCGACCTGGCCGCTCTCGCGGACCCTGTTCACGCCCTCCGACACGATACGCAGGGCGTCGACGTCGAGGCCGGAGTCGGTCTCGTCGAGGACCGCGATCTTCGGCTTGAGCAGCTCGAGCTGGAGGATCTCGTGCCGCTTCTTCTCACCGCCGGAGAAGCCCTCGTTCACGTTGCGCTCGGCGAAGGCCGGGTCCATGGAGAGCCGCTGCATGGCCTCCTTGACCTCCTTCACCCAGGTGCGCAGCTTCGGCGCCTCGCCGCGGATGGCGGTGGCGGAGGAGCGGAGGAAGTTGGAGACCGAGACGCCGGGGACCTCGACCGGGTACTGCATCGCCAGGAACAGGCCCGCGCGGGCGCGCTCGTCGACGGACATCTCCAGGACGTCCTCACCGTCGAGAGTGACGGAGCCGCCGGACACGGTGTACTTGGGGTGGCCCGCGAGGGCGTAGGCGAGGGTCGACTTGCCCGAGCCGTTGGGGCCCATGATGGCGTGCGTCTCGCCCTGCTTCACGGTGAGGTCGACGCCCTTGAGGATCTCCTTCGTGGCGTTGTCGGCCTCGACGGTGACGTGCAGGTCTCGGATTTCAAGCGTTGCCATGGGTGCCTCAGGACTCCTGGGTGAGGGAGACGAGCACGTCGTCCCCTTCGATCTTTACGGGGTATACGGGGACAGGGCGCGTCGCGGGAAGGCCGGACGGCTTGCCGGTGCGGAGGTCGAAGCTGGAGCCGTGCAGCCAGCATTCGATCTGGCAGTCCTCCACCTCGCCCTCGGAGAGCGAGACGTTCGCGTGCGAGCAGATGTCGTAGATGGCGAACACCTCCCCCTCGGTCTTCACGACCGAGACCGGCGTGCCGTCGAGTTCCACCCGCTTCGGGGTGTCCTCCTCCAGCTCGCTCAGCCCACAGACGCGTACGAATGCGCCGCTCATGCGACCGCCGCCTCGAGTTCCTCCTCGATCTTGGCGATGAGGCGCTCCTCGATGTCCGTGACACCGATCTGCTGGACCAGTTCGGCGAAGAAGCCGCGGACCACCAGACGGCGGGCCTCCTGCTCCGGAATGCCGCGGGCCATCAGGTAGAAGAGCTGCTCGTCGTCGAAGCGGCCGGTCGCGGAGGCGTGGCCGGCGCCGACGATCTCGCCGGTCTCGATCTCCAGGTTCGGCACGGAGTCGACCCGGGCGCCGTCGGTCAGCACCAGGTTGCGGTTCATCTCGTAGGTGTCCGTGCCCTCGGCCTTGGCCTCGATCAGCACGTCGCCGATCCACACCGCGTGCGCGTCGTCGCCCTGGAGGGCGCCCTTGTAGGCGACGTTCGACTTGCAGTGCGGGGTGTTGTGGGTGACCAGCAGGCGGTGCTCCTGGTGCTGGCCGGCGTCGGTGAAGTACAGGCCGTACAGCTCGGCCTCGCCGCCGGGACCGGCGTAGGTCACGCGCGGGTTCAGGCGGACCACGTCGCCACCGAAGGTGACGACGACCGACTTGAAGGAGGCGTCCCGGCCGATCAGCGTGTTGTGCTGGGCGACGTGCACGGCCTTGTCGTCCCAGTCCTGGATCGAGACGACGGTCAGCTTGGCGCCGTCGCCGAGCAGGTAGTCGACGTTGGCGGCGAGCACCGCGTCACCGGTGTGGTCGATGACGACGACGGCCTCGGCGAAGGCCCCGAGCTCGATGACCTGGTGGCCGTAGGCGACCCCGCCCTCGCCGTGCACCGCGATGCGGATCGGCTCGGTCAGGACGGCCTCCTTGGGGACGCTCACGACCGAGGCCTTCTCGAAGGCGGAGTAGGCCTGGGCGGCGACGCGGTCCACCGGGGTGCCGGCCTTGCCGAGCCGCGCGTCGTCGCGGCCGACGGTCTCGACGGTGACGCCGTCGGGGGCTTGGACGTCCACCTTGACGCCCTCGCCGGTGGCGGTCGCGGTGCCGTCGTGCAGACCGCGCAGCCGCTCCAGCGGGGTGAAGCGCCACTCCTCCTCGCGGCCGTGCGGGACCGGGAAGTCCGCCACGTCGAACGAGGGCGGCGCGCTCATGCGCGTGGCGACGGTCGACTCGGCGGCGACCGCGATCTGGCCGGCGGTCGTCGAACCGACCGATGGGGGTCCCCCCGCCCGAGCGGATCCGAGGGTGGGGGAGTTCTGGGCCTCAGCCATGGCTGTCGTATTGCTCGCTTTCTTGCGTATGGGCTTGACGGCGGACTACGGGCCGGCGGTTCGCCGGCCCGGGTCGGTGCTTAACCGACCGCGCCCTCCATCTGCAGCTCGATCAGCCGGTTGAGCTCCAGCGCGTACTCCATGGGCAGTTCCTTGGCGATCGGCTCGACGAAGCCGCGCACGATCATCGCCATCGCCTCGAACTCGGAGAGGCCACGGCTCATCAGGTAGAAGAGCTGGTCCTCGGAGACCTTGGAGACGGTCGCCTCGTGGCCCATGGACACGTCGTCCTCGCGGACGTCCACGTAGGGGTACGTGTCGGAGCGGGAGATGGTGTCCACGAGCAGCGCGTCGCAGAGCACGTTGGACTTGGAGCCCGCGGCGCCCTCGCCGATCTCGACCAGGCCGCGGTACGAGGTACGGCCGCCGCCGCGCGCCACCGACTTGGAGACGATGTTGGACGAGGTGTTCGGCGCCATGTGGACCATCTTGGAACCGGCGTCCTGGTGCTGGCCCTCGCCCGCGAAGGCGATCGACAGGGTCTCGCCCTTGGCGTGCTCGCCCATCAGGTAGACGGCCGGGTACTTCATCGTCACCTTGGAGCCGATGTTGCCGTCGATCCACTCCATGGTCGCGCCCTCGTAGGCCACGGCGCGCTTGGTGACCAGGTTGTAGACGTTGTTCGACCAGTTCTGGATGGTCGTGTAACGGCAGCGGGCGTTCTTCTTGACGATGATCTCGACGACCGCGCTGTGCAGGGAGTCGCTCTTGTAGATCGGGGCGGTGCAGCCCTCGACGTAGTGCACGTAGGCACCCTCGTCGACGATGATCAGGGTCCGCTCGAACTGGCCCATGTTCTCCGTGTTGATGCGGAAGTAGGCCTGGAGCGGGATCTCCACGTGGACACCCGGCGGAACGTAGATGAAGGAGCCGCCGGACCACACGGCGGTGTTCAGCGAGGCGAACTTGTTGTCACCGACGGGGATGACGGTCCCGAAGTACTCCTTGAAGAGCTCCGGGTGCTCCTTCAGGGCGGTGTCCGTGTCGAGGAAGATGACGCCCTGCTCCTCCAGGTCCTCGCGGATCTGGTGGTAGACGACCTCCGACTCGTACTGGGCCGCGACACCGGCGACGAGGCGCTGCTTCTCCGCCTCGGGGATGCCGAGCTTGTCGTACGTGTTCTTGATGTCCTCGGGCAGGTCCTCCCAGGACTCCGCCTGCTTCTCCGTGGAGCGCACGAAGTACTTGATGTTGTCGAAGTCGATCCCCGACAGGTCCGAGCCCCAGTTCGGCATGGGCTTCTTCTCGAAGAGCCGCAGGCCCTTCAAGCGCAGCTTGGTCATCCACTCCGGCTCGGACTTCTTCGCCGAGATGTCGCGGACGACCTCCTCGTTCAGACCGCGCCTGGCAGAGGCGCCGGCCGTGTCGGAGTCGGCCCAGCCGTATTCGTACTTGCCCAGGCCCTCGAGTTCGGGGTGGGCAGTCTCCGTGGGGAGAGTCATGCGGGGTTCCTCCCGGCCGTGCTTGCGGATGCGTTGTGGCTTTGGTGATCGGTCTGGGAAATCTTGGGGATGAACGTCGTGCAGACGCCGTCGCCGTGCGCGATGGTCGCCAGCCGCTGGACGTGAGTACCCAGCAGCTCGGCGAAGATCTCCGTCTCCGCCTCGCACAGCTGCGGGAACTGCTCCGCGACGTGGGCGACCGGGCAGTGGTGCTGGCAGAGCTGCTCACCCCGCTGCGGGAGGGGCGCGTTGCGCGCCGTAGCAGCGTACCCGTCCACGCTCAGGGCCTTGGCCAGCGCTTCGGTGCGCTGATCGGGGGTGACGGCCTCGATCGCCTTGCGGTACGCGCCCGCCTGTGCGGCGATCCGGGCCCGGGCGAAGGCGGCGACCGCCTCCGGCCCGCCCTCCCGCTCGGCGATCCAGCGGAGCGCGTCCGCGGCGAGCTTGTCGTACGACTGGTCGAAGGCGTCCCGCCCGCAGTCGGTGAGCGCGAAGACCTTGGCGGGCCGGCCGCGCGTCCGCGCGCCGTACACCCGCTGCTCCCGCGCCGCCACCACGTCTTCGGCGACCAGCGCGTCCAGGTGGCGGCGTACGGCCGCCTGGGTGAGCCCCAGCCGGCCGGCCAGCTCGGCGACGGTCGACGGGCCGTGGTCCAGGATGGACCGCACGACCCGGTTGCGCGTGGAACGATCCGAGCGCACCCCGGCCGCGAACTCCTCCTGCGGAGCCCCTGTGAGGGTCTCCCGAGCCTCGCCGACGTTTTTCACAACGCCATTGTTGCGTAATTCCTCGAGACCTGACAAGCGGCCCTGGTCCGCCCGGGCGGTGCCCTGCATCACTTAGGCAAACCTAATCCCACCTGCGGAAACGATCTCCGATCGATCAAACGGGTGGCACCCGCCGGCGGGATGCGCCAGACTGCCCGGCCATGCCCACACCCCCGCCGGCCGGCCCGCTCGTCACCCGGGACACGATCGCCGAAGAGCTGCGTGACCTCGGCGTACGCCCCGGCGAGACCCTCCTCGTCCACTCCTCCCTCAGATCGCTCGGCTGGGTCTGCGGCGGCCCGGTCGCGGTCGTCCGGGCGCTGCTCGACGCGCTCGGTCCCGACGGCACGCTCGTGGTCCCCACCCACTCCGGCGACCTCTCCGACCCGGCGTGGTGGAGCAGACCGCCGGTGCCAGAGGAGTGGTGGGACACCATCCGGGCCACGATGCCCGCCTACGACCCCCGCATCACCCCCGCCTTCGGGGTCGGAGTGATCCCGGAGACCGTGCGCACCTGGCCGGGCGCTCTGCGCAGCGTGCACCCGCAGACCTCGTTCGCGGCGATCGGCCCCCGCGCCGCCGGGATCGTCGACGGGCACGCCACCGACTGCCGGCTGGGCGAGCGCAGCCCGCTCGCCCGGCTGGAGGCGCTCGGTGCCCGGGTGCTGCTGCTGGGCGCCGGATACGACTCCTGCACCTGCTTCCACCTGGCCGAGTACCGGATCCCCGCGCCACTCGTCCAGGTGGGCCGGCCGGGGCCGCACGGCTGGGAGGTCGTCACCGACGTGTCCATCACCTCCGAGCGGTTCGACGAGCTCGGACACGACTTCGAACGCGACCGGCCGGTGGTCCGCGGGACGGTGGGCGCCGCCCGGTCGCGGCTGTTCCCCGTGGCGGACGCGGTGGCGTACGCGGAGCGGTGGCTCGCGGTGCACCGGCCCCGGGTGGACGACTTCCCGCACCCGGCCGCCTGAGCCGTCCGGCGCGTACCTAGACTTTGGCCTCATGCGAAGTGAGCCCGTGGTCCAGGTCCAGGCCTTGGTGAAGCGGTATGGCGCGAAGACCGCGGTGGACGGCCTCGACCTGGTGGCCCGGGCGGGTGTGACCGCCGTGCTCGGTCCCAACGGGGCGGGCAAGACGACGACGGTCGAGACCTGCGAGGGGTACCGGCGGCCGGATTCCGGCACGGTACGCGTCCTGGGCCTCGACCCCGTGAGACAGTCCGCGCAGCTCAGACCCCGTATCGGCGTGATGCTCCAGTCCGGTGGCGTGTACTCCGGCGCCCGGGCCGACGAGATGCTGCGCCACGTCGCCAAGCTGCACGCCCACCCGCTGGACGTCGACGTCCTCATAGAACGGCTCGGGCTCGGCGGCTGCGGGCGGACCTCCTACCGCCGGCTGTCCGGCGGCCAGCAGCAGCGGCTCGCGCTCGCCATGGCCGTCGTCGGCCGGCCCGAACTGGTCTTCCTCGACGAGCCGACCGCCGGACTCGACCCGCAGGCCCGCCGGGCCACCTGGGACCTGGTGCGCGACCTGCGCGCCGACGGCGTCTCCGTGATCCTCACCACGCACTACATGGAGGAGGCCGAGCGGCTCTCCGACGACGTCGCGATCATCGACGCCGGCCGGGTCATCGCCCAGGGCTCCCCGGAGGAGCTGTGCCGCGGCGGCGCCGAGAACACCCTGCGCTTCACCGGCCGCCCGGGACTCGACGTCGCCTCCCTCCTCAAGGCACTGCCCGCCGACTCCTCGGCCGCCGAGCTGACCCCGGGCTCCTACCGCGTCGTCGGCAAGGTCGACCCGCAACTGCTCGCCACCGTGACGTCCTGGTGCGCTCAGCACGGCGTGATGCCGGACCGCATCTCCGTGGAGCGGCACACCCTGGAAGACGTCTTCTTGGAGCTGACCGGCAAGGAGCTTCGTTCGTGACCACCGCCACCGCCACCGCCACCGGTACCTACGCCCCGAAGCCCGGCGCGGCCCCGCTGACCCGCATGATCGCGGCGCAGGCGGCGCTGGAGACGAAGATGCTGCTGCGCAACGGGGAGCAACTGCTGCTCACCGTCGTCATCCCCACGCTGCTGCTGGTGCTGTTCAGCTCCGTGGACATCGTCGACACCGGCGCGGGCAGGGCCGTGGACTTCCTCACCCCCGGTGTCCTCGCGCTCGCCGTGATGTCAACCGCGTTCACCGGGCAGGCCATCGCGACCGGCTTCGAGCGGCGCTACGGCGTGCTGAAGCGGCTGGCCGCCTCGCCGCTGCCGCGCTGGGGGCTGATGACCGCCAAGACGGTGTCGGTGCTGGTCACCGAGGTGCTTCAGGTCGTGCTGCTGACCGTGATCGCGTTCGCGCTCGGCTGGTCGCCGCACGGCAACCCGTTCGCCGTGCTCCTGCTGATGGTCCTCGGCACGGCCGCCTTCTCCGGGCTGGGCCTGCTGATGGCGGGGACCCTGAAGGCGGAGGCCACGCTGGCCGCCGCCAACCTGGTCTTCCTGCTGCTGCTGGTCGGCGGCGGGGTGGTCGTCCCGCTGGACAAGTTCCCGCCCGCCGCCCAGGACGTGCTCGGCCTGCTGCCCATCTCGGCGCTCTCCGGCGGACTGCGGGACGTGCTCCAGCACGGTGCCGGGATGCCGTGGGGCAACCTGGCGGTCCTCGCCGTCTGGGCGGTGGCGGGGCTCGCGGCCGCCGGGAAGTTCTTCCGCTGGGAGTAGAGCGCGATGGACCCTCGTGAAACAGTGCACAAGCGGACGCCTACGATGGATCGCGTGCCAAACCTGACCCGCGCCGACGTCGTGTCCGCCGCGCGCAACCCGCTCGCCTTCATCGCCGAAAGCTGGACCCCGCATCCGAGGACCGTCCAGCGGGCGGCCCTCTCCGCGCTGGTGATGGCGGTGGTCATCGTCGTCACCGGCGGCGCCGTCCGCCTGACCGGCTCGGGCCTCGGCTGCCCGACCTGGCCCACCTGCACGGACGACTCGCTGACCACCACCCGCGAGATGGGTGTGCACGGCGTGATCGAGTTCGGCAACCGGATGCTGACGTACGTGCTGTGCGCCGCCGTGGGCTGGGCGATCGTCGCCGCGCGCGCCCAGAAGCCGTGGCGGCGCGGCCTCACCCGGCTGGGCTGGGCGCAGTTCTGGGTGGTCATGGGCAACGCGGTCCTGGGTGGCATCGTCGTCCTCGTCGGCCTGAACCCGTACACCGTCGCGGCGCACTTCCTGCTCTCCTCGGCGCTGATCGCGGTCGCCACGGTGATGTGGCAGCGCACCCGCGAGGGTGACGCCGAGCCGCGCCCGCTGGTCGGCAAGCCGATCCGGCAACTGGTGTGGTTCCTGGTCCTCGCGAGCGTGCTGCTGATCGCGGTGGGCACGGTGGTCACGGGCGCCGGTCCGCACGCGGGCGACTCCCAGGAGGTCGCCCGTATCCCGATCGACTGGCAGACGGTCGCCAAGCTGCACGCAGTGCTGGCGTGGATCGTGATCACACTGACGTTCGCCCTGTGGTTCATCCTCAAGGCCGTCGACGCGCCGCGGGGCCCGCTGGCGCGGACCCGCGAGCTGTTCCTGATCCTGCTGGGCCAGGGCGCCATCGGCTATGTCCAGTCCTTCACGCACCTGCCCGAGGTCCTGGTCGGCCTGCACATGCTGGGCTCGTGCGTCATGTGGATCTGGGTGCTGCGCGTGCTGCTGTCGCTGCGCGAGCGGCCGGAGGCGGTCGCCGACCTGCCGGGACCCGCCACCGAGGCGACGCTGGCGAAGGCCTGAGACCGGACCGCCGGGGGTCAGCCGGGCACGGAGCCGGACCGCCGGAGGCCGGCCAGGCCTGAAGCCGGACCGCGCCGGGGTTCAACCGGGGTTCGGCCGGGGTTTCACCTCAGGCCGTACACCCGCATGGCGTTCTCCGCCGCGACCATCGCCGCCACGCGCTGTGCGTCGGCGGGGCACCAGGCGCCCTCGGCGACCCACCCCCCGAGCACCCTCTCCAGGGACTCTCTGAACAGGTGTGCGCCCACCACATGCAGCTCGGGCAGCCCATGTGCCCCGCTGGAGAACAGGACCTTGCCGAACGGGGCCAGCTCCAGGATCTCCGCGAGGACCGTCGCGGCGCGGGCGCCGGTACGGGCCAGTGCGGCGCCCGAGTCGGCGTAGACGTGCGGGAAGAGGCCGGCGAGGTGGGCGGCGTGGCGGTGGTACGGATGGCCGTACAGCAGGACGAGATCCGTGCCCAGGCCCGCCGTCGCCCGGACGAAGTCCGTCAGCGGCAGCGGATCCGTACCGGCTGAGCCCGGCCCGCCGAGCCCCGCGTGCAGCTGGAGCGGCCGCCCGCAGGCCACAGCGATCCACAGCAGGTGCCGCAGCAGCACCGGATCGCTCAGTTCCCCGCCGGCCCGCCGCCCTGCCAGCCAGCGGCCCGCCGCGCCCCGCACCTCCCCCGGGCCGGGCGGCTCCGGCGCGAGCGCCGGCCCGTGCCGTACGCCGGCCACGGAGGTGAAGGCGACGGCGTGCGCGGCGGCACCGTGCACCGCCTCGGCGAGGTTGGTGAGGAGCGAATCGACGGTGCCGGAGGTGTCGGCGACCTGCTCGGCCAGCGGTTCCAGGCGCACGATCTCGTGTGCGGCCGCGTCGCCCGCGGCCGCCATCTCACCGGGCCCGGTCAGGTCGTCCCGCAGCCCCGTGTCGACGAGGTAGGTGGTGATGCCGCTGCCGCGCAGCAGGCGGCGGCCGGCCTCCAGCACGCCGAGTTCCCGGCGCCGGGCGAGATAGCGCGCGGGCGGGCAGTGCGGTTCCAGGCCGAGCAGCGGCGGGCACCAGCGGCGCAGGGCGAAACCGGTCTGGGTGTCGAAAAGCGTGGTGCCCGGCGCGGGCGGGCCCTCGGTGCGGGCCAGCCGGGCCTCGAAGGTGCCGAGGCCCAGCTCCGTTCTCAGGACCCCGTGGCAGTGCTGATCCACGAGGGACGGCGTTTCGATCATCCGGTTCTCCCGACGCTGGGCCCGCTGCCTCCGTCAGGCCCTAACGGGTGAACCGGCCGTCAGGTGTTGGGGCTGACCCGGGTCGTCCGGATCCGGTCAGCCGTTGGACGGGCCGCCCAGCTGGAGGCCCGCCATACGGGTCCACTCGTACGGACCCGTCCGCACCTTGGCCGCGAACTCGCCGTCGAACGCCTCGTGGACGGTGATCCCGGACCTCTCCACCGCCTGCTCGGCAATGGCGTACGTCGGGGCCACGAGGTCGCCCCAGGTTCCGTCCTCGCCGACCAGGACGATCCTGGCGCCGCGCTCCCCTAGGTACGCGACCTGTCCCTCGGCGCCTCCGTGGGCCTTGGAGAAGGAGCCGATCCGCCGGGCGAGGCGGGCGGCCCTGCGCTCGGCCTTGGGGTCAACCTGCTGCGTGTCTGCCATGGCCAGGATGCTACCCACGAGTAGATCAAACGGCGACGGGCGGGGTGCGTGGCCTTGACCACGCACCCCGCCCGGGGGAAACCGCTACGACCCGTACGCGGGGTCAGCGCAGGAACGGATCCACCGCCACCGCCACGAACAGCAGCGACACATAGGTGATGGACCAGTGGAACAGCCGCATCTCCTTCAGCGTCGCGCCGGTCGCCTCGGCCTTGGCCCGGTTCTGCAGCGCGTGCGCCTCCCACAGCCACCAGCCGCCCGCCGCCAGCGCCACCGCCGTGTAGAACCACCCGGTGTAGCCGAGCGGAGTCAGCAGCAGCGAGACCCCCACCATCACCCAGCTGTAGAGCACGATCTGGCGGGCGACCACCTTGTTGGAGGCGACGACCGGCAGCATCGGCACGCCCACGCGCGCGTAGTCGTCCTTCACCTTCATGGACAGCGGCCAGTAGTGCGGCGGCGTCCAGAAGAACATGACGAGGAAGAGGATGACGGGCGCCCAGGACATCGAGTTGGTGACCGAGGACCAGCCGATCAGCACCGGCATGCAGCCGGCGATGCCACCCCACACGATGTTCTGCGACGTACGACGCTTGAGGATCATCGTGTAGACGACGACGTAGAAGAGGAGCGCTCCGAGCGACAGCCACGCGGACAGCCAGTTGACGGTGAGGCCGAACAGCAGCGTGGAGACGACCGCCAGCGCGATGCCGAAGGCCAGGCACTCGCGCGGGCTGACCATGCCGGTGACCAGCGGGCGCTGGGAGGTGCGGTCCATGAGCGCGTCGATGTCGCGGTCGATGTACATGTTCAGCGCGTTGGCGCCGCCCGCGGACAGGTAGCCGCCGACACAGGTGAGCAGGACCAGCCCCAGGTCGGGCACGCCCCGCTGCGCCAGGAACATCACCGGAACGGTGGTGATCAGCAGCAGCTCGATGATCCGCGGCTTGGTCAGCGCCACAAACGCCTTGACACGGGCCCCGAACGGCCGGTGACTCGGGCTCTGGCTCGCACCGAGTACCCCCGCTGGACGGGATTCGACGGCCGTCACGCACACCCCTGAAAGAGACTCCCAGCGAGCCGCCCGTGTGAACCGACGGTAAGGACTCGCGCGTACCACGCCACTGTAGACGTTGCCCAGACCCGGACATTCGCGGGGGTCGGGTCGTGTTGGCGAGGCCCTCCGGAAGGGCGCGATCCGGCTCGATTGAGCGATCGAATGAGCAGCTCCGTATTCATGTGCCGAATGCGATTCCGACCAGCGGGGAGGCGGATCTCCGAGAGTCCCGGCACTCTGGAACGACGCGGAAAAACGCACGTTCTGACGGGATAGGCTCGACAACGCCGGCCGACGCCGAGAAGGCCGGCAAACCGGTGCGCGGTCCCCCCGTACGCCGGCATCCGACATGTGGAGAGGAGCCCTGACCCAGGGTGAGCACCAAGCCGACCACCACAGTCCTCGAGTGGACCGAGTTGGACCAGCGTGCCGTGGACACCGCGCGCGTCCTGGCCGCCGATGCCGTACAGAAGGTCGGCAACGGCCATCCCGGCACGGCGATGAGTCTGGCTCCCGCCGCCTACACCCTCTTCCAGAAGGTGATGCGGCACGACCCGGCCGATCCGCAGTGGGCGGGGCGCGACCGTTTCGTACTGTCCGCCGGCCACTCCTCCCTGACCCTCTACACCCAGCTGTACCTGGCCGGTTTCGGGCTGGAGCTGGACGACCTGAAGTCCTTCCGCACCTGGGGCTCGAAGACGCCCGGCCACCCGGAGTACGGGCACACGGCGGGCGTGGAGACCACGACCGGCCCGCTCGGCCAGGGTGTCGCCAACGCGGTGGGCATGGCGATGGCCGCCCGCTACGAGCGCGGCCTGTTCGACCCGGAGACCCCCGCGGGCGAGTCCCCGTTCGACCACTTCGTCTTCTGCGTCGCCGGTGACGGCTGCCTCCAGGAGGGCATCTCCGCCGAGGCGTCCTCGCTGGCCGGCCACCAGAAGCTCGGCAACCTGATCCTGCTGTGGGACGACAACCACATCTCGATCGAGGGCGACACCGAGACGGCCGTCTCCGAGGACACCGTCAAGCGGTACGAGGCCTACGGCTGGCACGTGCAGCGTGTGGAGGCCAAGGAGGACGGCGACCTCGACCCGCAGGCGATCCACGCGGCCGTCGAGGCGGCCAAGGCCGTCACCGACCGGCCGTCCTTCATCGCGATGCGCTCGATCATCGCCTGGCCGGCCCCGCACGCGCAGAACACCGAGGCCGCGCACGGCTCGGCGCTGGGCGAGGAGGAGGTCGCGGCCACCAAGCGCGTCCTCGGCTTCGACCCCGAGCAGCACTTCGAGGTCTCCGACGAGGTCCTGAACCACACCCGCGCCGCCGTCGAGCGGGGCCGCCGGGCCAGGGCCGAGTGGGAGAAGACGCTCCAGGTCTGGCGCGAGGCCAACCCCGAGCGGGCCGCCGAGTTCGACCGGATCGCCGCGGGCGAACTGCCCGCCGGCTGGGACGAGAAGATCCCGGTGTTCGAGGCGGGCAAGGGCCTGGCCACGCGCGCCGCGTCCGGCAAGGTGCTCCAGGCGCTCGGCGACGTGATCCCGGAGCTGTGGGGCGGCTCGGCGGACCTGGCCGGCTCGAACAACACCACCATCGACAAGACCTCGTCGTTCCTGCCCGAGGGCAACCCGCTGCCGGAGGCGAACCCGTACGGACGCACCATCCACTTCGGCATCCGCGAGCACGCGATGGCCGCGACGATGAACGGCATCACGCTGCACGGCAACACCCGTGTCTACGGCGGCACCTTCCTGGTCTTCTCCGACTACATGCGCAACGCGGTGCGCCTGTCGTCGCTGATGCACCTGCCGGTGACGTACGTCTGGACGCACGACTCCATCGGCCTGGGCGAGGACGGCCCCACCCACCAGCCGGTCGAGCACCTGGCCTCGCTGCGCGCCATCCCGGGCCTGAACATCGTCCGCCCGGCCGACGCCAACGAGACCGCGATCGCCTGGCGCGAGATCCTGCGCCGCTGGACGAAGGAGTTCGGCAAGGGCGCCCCGCACGGTCTGGCGCTGACCCGCCAGGGCGTGCCGACGTACGAGCCCAACGACGACGCCGCGCGCGGCGGTTACGTCATGTTCGAGGCCGAGGGGCCCGACGGGCAGAACACCGAGGCGCAGGTCGTCCTGATCGCCACCGGTTCCGAGGTGCACGTGGCCGTGGAGGCCCGTGAGCGGCTCCAGGCCGAGGGCGTCCCCACCCGGGTGGTGTCCATGCCGTCCGTGGAGTGGTTCGAGGAGCAGGACCAGGGGTACCGGGACAGCGTGCTGCCGCCGGCCGTGCGGGCACGCGTGGCGGTCGAGGCAGGTATCGGTCTGACCTGGCACAAGTACGTGGGAGACGCCGGCCGCATCGTTTCCCTCGAGCACTTCGGTGCTTCGGCCGACGCCAAGGTGCTCTTCCGCGAGTTCGGCTTCACCGCGGAGAACGTGGCCGACAAGGCCCGGGAATCCATCGCCGCCGCCCAGCGCTGACGCTCATACACGACCCGTAGGAGATGCAATTTCCATGACAGACGCACTGAAGCGCCTTTCCGACGAAGGCGTCGCGATCTGGCTGGACGACCTGTCGCGCAAGCGGATCACGTCCGGCAACCTCGCCGAGCTGATCGACCAGCAGCACGTCGTGGGCGTCACCACCAACCCGACGATCTTCCAGAAGGCGATCTCGCAGGGGGACGGCTACGAAAAGCAGGTCTCCGACCTGGCCGCCCGCCGGGTCACGGTGGAAGAGGCCATCCGCATGATCACCACGGCGGACGTCCGGGACGCCGCCGACATCATGCGCCCGGTCTTCGACGCCACCGGCGGCAAGGACGGCCGGGTGTCCATCGAGGTGGACCCGCGCCTGGCGCACAACACCAGGGCGACGGTCGCCGAGGCCCGCCAGCTGGCCTGGCTGGTCGACCGGCCCAACACGCTCATCAAGATCCCGGCCACCAGGGCGGGCCTGCCGGCGATCACCGAGACCATCGGCAACGGCATCAGCGTCAACGTCACCCTGATCTTCTCGCTGGAGCGCTACCGCGCGGTGATGGACGCGTACCTGAGCGGCCTGGAGAAGGCCGGGGAGCGCGGCCTGGACCTGTCGAAGATCCACTCGGTGGCGTCCTTCTTCGTGTCCCGCGTGGACACCGAGATCGACCGGCGGATCGACGAGCTCGGCACCGCCGAGGCCAAGGCGCTGCGCGGCAAGGCGGGCGTGGCCAACGCGCGTCTGGCCTACGAGGCGTACGAGGAGGTCTTCGCCTCCGACCGGTGGAGCGCGCTGGAGCGGCAGGGCGCCAACAAGCAGCGTCCGCTGTGGGCGTCGACCGGGGTGAAGGACAAGGCGTACAAGGACACCATGTACGTCGAGGAGCTGGTGGCGCCGAACACGGTGAACACCATGCCCGAGGCCACGCTGGAGGCCACCGAGGAGCACGGCGCGATCCGCGGCGACGCGGTCACCGGCACCTACGAGCAGGCCCGTGCGGACATCGACGCGCTGGAGGGGATCGGGATCTCGTACGACGACGTGGTCCAGGTCCTGGAGGACGAGGGCGTCGAGAAGTTCGAGTCGTCCTGGAACGACCTCCTCAAGTCCACCGAGGCGGAGTTGGAGCGCCTCGCTCCCGCGGAGGACTGAGAACCTTGGCGCCCCTTTCCGTCACCGGAGCGAACCCGCTCCGTGACCCCGCCGACCGACGGCTCCCGCGTATCGCGGGGCCGTCGGGCCTGGTCATCTTCGGTGTGACGGGCGACCTGTCGCGCAAGAAGCTCATGCCCGCGGTGTACGACCTCGCCAACCGGGGTCTGCTGCCGCCGGGCTTCTCGCTCGTCGGCTTCGCCCGCCGCGACTGGGAGCACGAGGACTTCGCCCAGGTCGTGCACGACGCCGTCAAGGAGCACGCGCGCACGCCGTTCCGGGAGGAGGTCTGGCAGCAGCTCATCCAGGGGATGCGCTTCGTGCAGGGCACCTTCGACGACGACGACGCGTTCGAGCGGCTGCGCGGCACGATCGAGGAGCTGGACAAGGCACAGGGCACGGGCGGCAACTTCGCCTTCTACCTGTCGGTGCCGCCGAAGTCCTTCCCGGTGGTCATCCAGCAGCTGAAGAAGCACCAGCTCGCCGACCAGAGCCACGGCTCGTGGCGGCGCGCGGTCATCGAGAAGCCCTTCGGCCACGACCTGAGGTCGGCCGAGGAGCTCAACTCGATCGTGCACGAGGTCTTCGCCCCGGACCAGGTCTTCCGCATCGACCACTACCTGGGCAAGGAGACCGTCCAGAACATCCTGGCGCTGCGCTTCGCCAACACGATGTTCGAGCCGATCTGGAACCGGTCCTTCGTGGACCATGTGCAGATCACCATGGCCGAGGACATCGGCATCGGCGGCCGGGCCGGCTACTACGACGGCATCGGCGCCGCCCGCGACGTCATCCAGAACCACCTGCTGCAACTCCTGGCCCTGACCGCGATGGAGGAGCCCGCCTCCTTCGACGCGGACGCGCTGGCCGCGGAGAAGACCAAGGTGCTCGGCGCGGTGAAGCTGCCCAAGGACCTGGGCAAGTCGACCGTGCGCGGGCAGTACGCGGCGGGCTGGCAGGGCGGCGAGAAGGTCATCGGCTACCTCGAGGAAGAGGGCATCGACAAGAAGTCGAAGACCGACACGTACGCGGCCGTCAAGCTGGCGATCGACAACCGCCGCTGGGCGGGTGTCCCCTTCTATCTGCGCACCGGCAAGCGCCTGGGGCGCCGGGTCACCGAGATCGCGGTCGTCTTCCAGCGGGCGCCGCACTCCCCCTTCGACACCTCGGCCACCGAGGAACTCGGGCAGAACGCCATCGTCATCCGCGTCCAGCCGGACGAGGGCGTCACGGTCCGCTTCGGCTCCAAGGTGCCCGGCACGTCGATGGAGATCCGGGACGTGTCGATGGACTTCGCCTACGGCGAGTCCTTCACGGAGTCCAGCCCGGAGGCGTACGAACGCCTGATCCTGGACGTGCTGCTCGGCGACTCCAACCTCTTCCCGCGCACCGAGGAGGTCGAGCTGTCCTGGCGGATCCTCGACCCGATCGAGACGTACTGGGACAAGCACGGCAGGCCCGCGCAGTACCCGTCCGGGACGTGGGGGCCCGCCGAGGCGGACGAGATGCTCGCACGAGACGGACGGAGCTGGCGCCGGCCATGAAGATAGACCTGACCGACACCACGGCCAGCAAGATCAACAAGGCGCTGGTGCGGGCCCGGCGGGCGATCGGCACCCCGGCCGTGGGCATGGTGCTCACGCTGGTCATCGTCACCGACGAGGAGAACGCCTACGACGCGCTGAAGGCCGCGGGCGACGCCTCGCGGGAGCACCCCTCGCGCCTGCTGGTGGTCATCAAGCGGCACGCCCGCACCCTGCGCGACCGCACGTCCTCGCGGCTGGACGCCGAGGTGCGGGTGGGCGCGGACGCCGGCACCGGCGAGACGGTGGTGCTGCGCCTGCACGGCGAGGTGGCCGACCACGCCCAGTCGGTGGTGCTGCCGCTGCTGCTCCCCGACGCGCCGGTCGTCGTCTGGTGGCCGGTGAACGCCCCGCTCGAACCGGCCAAGGACCCGCTGGGCGCCCTGGCGCAGCGCCGGGTCACCGACACCCACGCCGCCGAGCAGCCGGTGCGGGAGCTCTCCGCGCGGGCCGATGCGTACACGCCCGGCGACACGGACCTGTCCTGGACCCGGATCACGCCGTGGCGCTCGATGCTGGCCGCGGCCCTCGACCAGGTCACCTGCGAGGTCAGGGCCGTGGAGGTGGAGGGCGAGGAGTTCAACCCGAGCTGCGAGCTGCTGGCGATGTGGCTCGCGGACCGGCTGGACGTACCGGTCAGGCGCTCGCGGTCCGCGGGTCCCGGTCTGACCGCGGTCCGCATGGACACCAGTTGCGGCCCGATCGCCCTGGACCGGGCCGACGGCAGGCTGGCGACCCTGTCCATCCAGGGGCAGCCGGAGCGGGCGGTGGCGCTGAAGCGGCGGGAGACCGCCGAGCTGATCGCGGAGGAACTGCGGCGGCTGGACCCGGACGACACGTACGCGTCCGCGCTGCGGTTCGGCGTGGAGCGGCTGGACGGCGCCAGGGCGTCCGACGATTCCAAGGCGTCCGCGAAGGAGCCGGTCGCGGTGCCCGTCCCCCAGGAGGAGGCCGCCGAGTGAGCACTCCGCAACTGGTCGTCCACCACGACAAGGAGCTGATGGCGCAGGCCGCCGCGGCCCGGCTGATCACCCGGATCGTGGACGCGCAGGCCTCGACGGGCTCGGCGTCCGTGGTCCTCACCGGCGGCCGCAACGGCAACGGGGTGCTGGCCGCGCTGGCGGCCGCGCCCGCCCGCGACGCGATCGACTGGGGCCGGCTCGACCTGTGGTGGGGAGACGAGCGCTTCCTGCCGGAGGGCGACCCGGATCGCAATGTCACGCAGGCCCGCGAGGCCCTGCTGGACTCCGTGCCGCTCGACCCCGAGCGCGTGCACGCCATGCCCGCGTCGGACGGTCCCTACGGCGCGGACGCCGAGGCGGCGGCGGAGGCCTACGCCGAGGAGCTGGCCCGCGCGGCCGGTCCCCAGAACCACGGCCCGGTCCCGGCGTTCGACGTCCTGATGCTGGGCGTCGGCCCGGACACCCATGTCGCGTCCCTCTTCCCGGAGCACCCGGGGGTGCGCGAGACGGAGCGTACGGTGATCGGTGTGCACGGCTCCCCCAAACCGCCGCCCACCCGCATCTCCCTCACGCTGCCCGCCATCCGCTCGGCCCGTGAGGTGTGGCTGCTGGCGGCCGGCGAGGACAAGGCCAACGCGGTGGCGATGGCCCTTTCGGGCGCGGGCGAGATCCAGGCCCCGGCGGCCGGCGCCCAGGGCCGCGCCCGCACCCTGTGGCTCCTGGACACGGCGGCGGCCTCACAGCTGCCACGGTCGCTTTATCCGCCGGCCTCGGCGTAAACGGCACGGCACGGTGCGGCGGCGGTGGTGTGATCCACCGCCGCCGCACTGTGCTTTTCAGGCCGAACCAGGGGTCGCCGTCACTTCACCGACCCCGCCATCACTCCCTGCACGAAGTGCCGCTGGAAGGCGAAGAACACGACCACCGGCACGACCAGCGACAGGAACGCCCCCGGCGCCAGCACATCGATGTTGCTGCCGAACTGCCGGATCTGCGACTGGAGTTCCACCGTCAGCGGCTGCGAGGAGGTGTCGGCGAACAGCAGCGCCACCAGCATGTCGTTCCACACCCACAGGAACTGGAAGATGGCGAGGCTCGCGATCGCGGGCCGCCCCACCGGCAGCACCAGCCGGGTGAAGATCCGCCACTCGTTGCCCCCGTCCATGCGGGCCGCCTCCAGCATCTCCTTCGGCATCTCGGCGAAGTAGTTCCGCAGCAGGAACACCGCGAACGGCAGCCCGTAGGCCACGTGGAACAGGACCACACCGGGGATCGTGCCGAACAGGCCGAGCCGGCCGAAGAGTTTGGCGACGGGCAGCAGACCTATCTGCACCGGCACCACCAGCATCGCCACCACCAGCAGGAACAGCGGCTCACGGGCAGGGAAGTCCAGCCAGGCGAAGGCGTATCCGGCCAGCGCCGCGATGACGACGACCAGGACCGTCGTGGGCACCGAGATCAGCACCGTGTTCCAGAATGCCTTGGTGATGCCCGAGTTCCTCAGCAGTGCCGAGTAGTTGTCGAAGGACAGCTGCCCGGGGCCGGCCAGCGCCGTCCACCAGCCGCCCTTCGCGGTGTCCTGGGCCGAGCGCAGCGACGACACGAACAGCCCCGCGAGCGGGGTCATCCAGATCAGGCCGATCACCACGAGGACGGCCTGGACCAGCCCGTTGCCCAGGCCCCGCCTGACCGCGTTCATCGCTGACTCCTTCGGAAACGGCGGACGTTGAACACCATCGCCGGGATCACCAGGAGCAGCAGGAGCACGCCGAGCGCGCTGCCGAGGCCCTGGTTGTTGCCGCCGCCGAAGGACACCAGCCACATCTGGGTCGCCAGCACGGTGGCGTCCTGCTGCACCGGGCCGGGCGCGATGATGTAGACGAGGTCGAAGACCTTCATCACGTTGATCACGAGGGTGACGAAGACGACGGTGAGGACGGGGGCGAGCAGCGGCACGGTGATCCGGCGGAAGATCTGCCACTCGTTGGCCCCGTCGATGCGCGCCGCCTCCAGCGCGTCACGCGGCAGCGCGGACAGTCCGGCGCCGATCAGCACCATCGCGAACCCGGTCCAGATCCACAGGTAGGCGCCGATGATCATCGGGGTGACGAGCGTCGGGCCGAGCCAGGAGATGCCCTGGTAGGGCTGCGCGAAGTTGGCCTGCGGCAGCTTCACCTCGTACGAGCCCGCCGTCAGGCCCGAGAAGCGGAAGGAGCCGTCGGAGCCCGTGGTGGTGCTCGCGACCGTCCGGCCGTCGCGCACCGCCTCGACCTTCATGCCGGGCAAGCCGCTCTCGCCGCGGTCGACCTTGCCCTGGGTGCCGCCTCCACCGGGCGCGAAGTCCAGGTAGACGACTCCGCGCAGTTCGTCCCCGGCGGTCTTCCCGCCCTCCACCGGGCGGGCGGGCGAGGCATCGCCGGGCAGGTCCTTGGGCAGCACGCCGACCATCGGCAGGGTCACCGTGGCGCCCGGCGAGAGGCTCGTGTCGGTGAGGTACGAGCCGTCCCGGCCCTGGGTCAGCCCGAATCCCTCACGGGCGCGGGCGCTCGGGTAGGACGGGGATCCCTTGAAGGCGTCGTGCACGGAGACCACGGCGGCGTTGAGGACGCCCTTGTCCGGGTCCTCGTCGTAGGCGAGCCGGAAGATGATGCCGGCGGCCAGGAAGGACACGGCCATCGGCATGAACAGCAGCAGCTTGAACGCCGTCGCCCAGCGGACCTTCTCCACCAGCACGGCCAGGATCAGCCCGAGCCCGGTGAGCAGCGCCGGGGCGACGACGACCCAGATCGTGGTGTTCCGGACGGCCTTCAGCGTCGCCGGGTCGCGGAACATCTCGGTGTAGTTGTCCCCGCCGACGAACCGGGTGCCGGAGGCGTCGAAGAGGCTCCGGCCGACGGAGAACAGCACCGGGTAGACGACGAGCGCGCCGAGCAGCAGCAGCGCGGGGAAGACGAACAGCACCGCGACGACCCGGCCCCGCCGCCGCGCACGCCGAGTGTGCTCGGCGCGCGCGGCGGGCGACGGGGGGCCCGCTCCCTTCTCCTTCGCGAGCGTGGTGGCGGTCATGGTGCGTCAGCCCTGGTTCTTGTACGCCTTGGCCGCCGCGGCCTCCAGCTTCGCCGCGGTGCCCTTCGGGTCGGACGGGTCGCGCAGGAAGTCCTGGAGCAGCTTCCACTCGCCCACGCCGCTGGTGCCGCCGAAGGCCGCCGGGGCCTGGTCGGACATGTCGAAGCGGACCGCGTCGGAGTCGCCCGCCGCGACCAGGGACTTGGCGGTGGCACGGGTGACGTCGTCGCCGTAGGAGGCGAGGTCGAGGTTCTTGTTCGGGGACAGGAAGCCGCCGGCCTTGGCCCACACGGCCGCGGCCTCCGGGGTGGCCAGGTACTCGAGGAGCTTCATGCCGGCCTTGGCGTTCTTGCCGTCCTTGAGGACGGCGGCAGCGTCACCGCCGCTGACGACCGGCGCGTTGCCGCCGTCGACCGGCGGGAACGGGAAGAAGTTCGCGTCCTTGCCGATGGTCCGGTCGAACTGGTCGTGGGCGACGCCCGCGACGAAGTCGCCCTCGTAGACCATGCCGGCCTCGGGCTTGGGCCCGAATACCTTCTCCACCGAGCCCGGGAAGTCGGTGTTGAGGGCGCCCTTCTGGCCGCCCGCGATCAGCTGCTTGTCCTTGAACAGCTTGCCGAGCGTGGTGAGCGCCTTGACCACGCTGTCGTCGGTCCACTTCAGCTGGTGCGCAGCGAGGGCGTCGTACTTCTCGGGGCCGGCCTGGGAGAGGTAGATGTTCTCGAACCAGTCGGTCAGGGTCCAGCCGTCCTGTCCGGCGACCGCGAAGGCGGCGAGCCCGGAGTCGGAGAGGGTGTGCCCGGCCTTGAGCATCTCGTCGTACGTCGCCGGCGGCTTGACGCCGGCCTGGTCGAGGGCGTCGGGGCTGTACCAGACGGTCGACTTGTGGGCGGCCTTGAAGTACAGGCCGTACAGGGTGTCGTCGACGCTGCCGTACTTCTTCCACACCGGCGCGAAGTTGGTGTCCACCGACTTCTGGGTGGTGCCGGACAGCGGCTCGAGCCAGCCCTTCTTGGCGAACTGCTGGAGCACGCCGACCTGCGGGACCATCACGACGTCGGGGGCGTTGCCGCCCTCGATCTTGCTGCCGACGACGGTGGAGACGTTGTCGCCGGTCGACATGAACTGGGTCTTGGCGCCGGTCTTCGCGGAGAACGCGTCCAGCACCTTCTGGAAGTTCTTCTGCTCGCTGCCGGACCAGACGCCGGCCACGGTGACCGTCTGGCCGTCGAGCGTCTTGTCGCCGCCGCCCGCGGAGACGGGGTCGTCGCTGCCGCAGGCGGTGGCGCCGAGGGCGAGGACGAGGGCGGTGCAGCCGGTGAGCAGGGTGGTACGTCGTCGCATCATCGTTGATGTCCCTTCGGAAGGTGGGGAATTGACGAGGTTCAGAGGTCGGTGCCGTCGGTGATCCACCAGGCGGCGGTGGACCCGGCGAGCACCCCGGGCGGGCAGTCGCCGCTGGCCAGCAGCGGGGTGCCGGAGACCGGCGCGGCGGTGGGCGACGTACCGAAGTTGACGGCGCAGACCAGGCCGTCGCCGCGGACGAAGGCGAGGACGTCCGGCGGGGTGTCCAGCCAGCGCAGCGATCCCTCGCCGAACTGGGGCAGCGCGGAACGCAGTTGCAGGCCGTCCCGGTACAGGTGCCAGAAGGAGCGGGTGTCGGCGAGGGCGCGTTCGGTGACGTACTCGGCGAAGTACGACGGCTGCGGCAGCCAGGGCTTGGCGCTCCGGGTCCCGGAGGTGAAGCCGAACGGGGAGACCTGCCCCGACCAGGGCAGCGGCACCCGGCAGCCGTCGCGGACGCGGGCACGGCTTCCGGTGCGGCGGAAGATCGGGTCGGTGAGCACGTCGTCGGGCAGGTCGACGACCTCGGGCAGGCCGAGTTCCTCGCCCTGGTAGACGTACGCGGCTCCGGGCAGCGCCAGCATCAGCAGCGCGGCGGCGCGGGCGCGGGCGGCGCCGAGTGCCCCGGCAGGCAACGTTTGCGACGGGGCGAACGTTGCCTGTTGGGGCACTGGGCCGCTGCCCTCCATGGCGGCCTCGCCGTAGCGGGTGACGGTGCGGACCTGGTCGTGGTTGTTGAGGACCCAGGTGACCGTGGAGCCGGTGCCGGCGATGTCCTGCATGGCCTCGGAGATGACCTTGCGGAAGGCGTCGGGGTCCCAGGGGGCGCCGAGCAGGTCGAAGAAGAAGGCCTGGTGCAGTTCGTCCGGGCGGACGTACTTGGCGTGCTCGCGGGCGCTGGGCACGGACACCTCGCCGACCAGCAGGCGTTCGCGGCCGTCGCCGGCGGTGTACTCCTCGCACACCGCGCGCCAGTTCCGCCACACGTCGTGCACCTCGGGCTGGTTCCAGGCCAGCGCGTTGACCGAGTCGCGGGTGCGGGCGTCGGCCTCCGGGTCCGGGGAGTCGGGCAGTTCGGGGTGCTTGAACAGGCCGGCGGCGACGTCGATGCGGAAACCGTCCACGCCCCGGTCCAGCCAGAAGCGCAGGACCCGCTCGAACTCGGCGGGGATCTCGGGGTTGCGCCAGTTCCAGTCGGGCTGCTCGGGCGTGAACATGTGCAGGTACCACTGGCCGGGGCGGCCGTCCGGCTCGGTGATCCGGGTCCAGGCGGGGCCGCCGAACATGGCGTGCCAGTTGTTGGGCGGCTCGGCACCGTCCGGGCCGCGGCCGTCGGTGAAGTGGAAGCGGGCGCGGGCCTCACTGCCGGGCCCGGCGGCGAGCGCCTCGCGGAACCACTGGTGCTCGCTGGAGCAGTGGTTGGGGACGATGTCGAGGAGCACCCTGATCCCGAGCCGATGGGCGGTCGCCATCAGCAGGTCGAACTCGGCGAGGTCGCCGAAGAGCGGATCGACACCGCAGTAGTCGGCCACGTCGTAGCCGTGGTCGTGCTGCGGGGAGGGATAGAAGGGACTCAGCCAGATGCCGTCGACGCCGAGCTTCTTCAGATACGGCAGCCCGGCCCGGACCCCGGCGAGATCGCCGATGCCGTCGCCGGTGCTGTCCAGGAAGCTGCGGACGTACACCTGGTAGATCACCGCGTCGCGCCACCAACCATGCCTGTTCAATCCATTGACCTGTTCCTGTGAAGGCAGCAGTTATGCATGCATGTTAGGTATCGGTGTCACGAAGGTGTCAACGAACGGAACAGACGCTCCTGGGCGGTTGACCGCTCATATCCGGACTTGTCCAGACGGGACGGCCGTAGATGTGATGGCGGCGTTACCTAACAAGTAACTACCATCGGGTTTCCGCTGTGAGCGGTACGAGCGCTACGAGCGCCCGGCGATGGCGTCGAGTTCGCGCGCGAGGCGCCGCACGGCCGCCTCGGGGGTCTGCCGCCCGGCCAGCGTGTCGTGCACGACCGCCTGCACCACCAGGCTGACCTGGTCGTAGTGCGGGCTCTTGGGGCGCGGCGCGGCGGCCAGCACGGAGGCACGCAGGGTGGGCAGGTACGGGAACCGCCGTACGAGCGCGGGGTCTTCGTACAGCGCGGCGCGCACGGGCGGCAGCGCGCCCTCGGTGAGCACCTGGCGCTGGACGGGCTCGCTGGTGAGGTACGCGATGAGGCGCGCGGCCGAGTCGGGGTGCCGCGCGTGCGTGTTGACGGCCAGGTTGGAGCCGCCGAGGACACTGGTCCCCGGCCCGTCGGGTCCGGGCAGCGGTACGGCGCCGATCTTCCCGGCGACCTCGGAGCCCTCGGCGGAGGCGACGGCGTACGCGTAGGGCCAGTTGCGCAGGAAGAGCAGCCGGCCGTCCTGGAAGGCCTGCTTGGACTCCTCCTCCTTGTACGTCAGCGCCTCCTCGGGGATCCAGCCCTCGGCGAAGCCGCGCGCCAGGAAGCCGATACCCTCGCGGGCCGCGCCCGAGTCGACGGTGACACGCTCGCCCTCGTCGCCGAGGATCGTGCCGCCCGCCGAGTACACGGCTTCGGCCGCGTTGACGGTCAGCCCCTCGTACGGCAGGAACTGGCCCGCGTAGCCGTCCAGTCCGTACTTCGGCGCGATGGTCCGGGCGGCCTGCTCCAGCTCGGCCCAGGTGCGCGGCGGCGGGACGCCCTCCTTGGCCAGGACGTCCTTGCGGTACAGCAGCAGGCCGGCGTTGGTGACGTACGGGACCGCGTACAGCCGTCCGTCGTAGGTGGCCGTGTCGACGACCGGGGGCAGGAAGGTCCCCAGCGGGAAGCGCTCGCGCGGCAGCGGGCGGATCCAGCCGGCGGCGGCGAACTCCGAGGTCCAGTTCACGTCGATGTTGAGCACGTCGAACCGGCTGCGGTTGCCGCCGCGCAGGTCGGTGGCCATCTGCGCCCGGGTCTCGTCGGCGGCGTCGGGCAGCTCGACGAGGGTGACCCTCTCGGTGGGGTGGGTGCGGTTCCAGCCCTCCAGCAGCGGGCCGAGGTAGCCGGTCAGATCGCCCGCGGTGGCCAGGGTGAGCGGGCCGCGGCCCTCGCCGCTCCCCTCGGTCGCCCGGGCACCCGAGGAGATATAGCCGGTCATGACCACGACCAGGACGAGGAGGCCCCTACCGGCGGCGTGGATCCACCGCATAGGTTCCTCCTTGCACACCGGCGCCGGGCACCTTCGCCCGGCTCAGGCCATGTATACCTGTTAGGTATGGGCGATACTAGGGCCTGGCGTCAATCTCACGTCGTCCACCCGGAGACACCCCGCATGACGCGTCTGACGAGGACCTAGGAGGAGAGCACGCGTGCGCCTGCCCCTCCTGGCACTTCTCGCGCGCGGTCCCGCCCACGGCTACGAGCTGAAGCAGGACCTTGAGCAACTGCTGGGCTCCGCGTACCCTCAGCCGAACGTCGGCCAGATCTACGTGACCCTCGGCCGCCTCGAGAAGTCGGGACTGATCGAGGGCGAGGAGGTCGAGCAGTCCAGCCGGCCCAACAAGAAGATCTACCACCTCACCGACGCCGGGCGGGGGGCGCTGCGCGCCTGGTTCGAGGAGCCCGAGGACGAACCGCGGGTGCGGGACGAGTTCTTCATGAAGCTCGCCCTCGCCCCGCAGACCGGTCTCGCCGACCAGATCGCCCTCATCAACAAGCAGCGGCGCCAGTACCTCAACACCATGCGCAACCTGTCGAAGCTGGCCGCCGCCGAGAGCCGGGACAACCGAATCGCCCAACTGCTGATCGAGGGCGCCATGCTGCACCTTCAGGCCGACCTGGACTGGCTGGAGCGGTGCCAGGAGGAACTGGAGGGGCTGGAGTGAGCGACGTCCGAGCTCCGGCGCTGCTGCGGGCCGAGGGCCTGGTCAAGACGCACCACGGCCAGGGGGCGCCCGCCCGGGCCGTGCGCGGGGTGGATCTGTCGGTGACCCGCGGCGAGTTCGTGGCGGTCACCGGCCCGTCCGGGGCCGGCAAGTCGACGCTGCTGCACCTGCTCGGCGGACTGCAGCGGCCGGACGAGGGCAGCATCTGGCTGGACGGCCGGTGCACCGACTCCTACGGCGAGGCCCGCTGGGCCGAGGAACGCCGCAACGGCATCGGGATCGTGTTCCAGTTCTTCAACCTGGTCTCCAACCTGTCCGTCGCCGACAACGTCGAACTGCCCGCCCTGCTCGCCGGCCGCTCGCCGCGGCAGGCGCGTGCCGAGCGGGAGGAACTGCTGGCCGAGCTGGGCCTGGAGGGCAAGGAGCGCAGTATGCCGGGCGAGTTGTCCGGCGGTGAGCAGCAGCGGGTCGCGCTGGCCCGCGCGCTGGTCAACCACCCTCCGCTGCTGCTCGCCGACGAGCCCGCCGGCAGCCTCGACAGCAAGGGCACCCGCGAGGTGATGCGGCTGCTGTCCCGCTTCCACGGGCGCGGCCAGACGATCGTGCTGGTCACCCATGACGCCCGGCTGGCGAGCGCCGCGGACCGGGTGATCAGTTTCTTCGACGGCCGGATCGCCGACGACGCGGAACTGGACGGCACGACGCCGTCGCGGAGCACGGGGATCTCGGGCGTGCTGGAACTGAGGGACTGAGTGCGGTGTACGACCACCTGATGTGCCCAGGGTGCGCCCACCCGGCGTGCCCGGGGTGCGGCCGCCCGGCGTGCCCGGGTCCGCGTTCCGGGCCGAGGGACTGAGGCCGGTGCGAGCCACGTTGCGCTGGGCGCACTCCGATCTGCGCGCCCACCGGGGGGAGGCGCTGTTCATCGTGCTTGCCACGGCCGGCATCGTCGCCTCGCTGCTGCTGGCCACCGCACTGTTCGGCTACGCGACCAACCCCTGGCAGCGGGTCTTCACCCAGTCCCACGGGGCCCATGTGTGGCTGCACACGGCGCGGTCCGCCGAGACGGAGCGGCTCGCCGCGCTGGACGGCGTCGAGTCCGTCACCGACGCCTACCTCGTCGAGTCCGCCACGGTCGTCTCCCGTGGCACCCGTGCCACCGTGGAACTTCGCGGTACGCCCTCGCTGCCCACCGTGGGACGCCCGCTGCTCACCGCCGGGCACTGGCTGGACGCCGGGGAGCCGGACGGCGTGGTCCTGGAGAGCCGCCTGGCCAGGGCGCTGCTGGCCGAGCCCGGGGACACGCTCGCCCTGCCCGGCACCGGGCGCGCGCTGAGCGTGGTGGGCATCGCCGACAGCGCCGAGCCCCGCTACGGCCCCGGCGAGCAGCCGGGACTGGTGTGGGCGCAGCCGTCCGCGGTACGCGAGCCCGGCGGACGGGTGGTCGGGCTGCGGCTGGCCGATCCCGACGACACGGACTACACCGTGCAGCGTGCCGTCACCGTGCTGGGCGCCGGCGTGGTCGGCGAGGTGTCCACCTGGCAGCAGGCGCGGGCCGAGGCACAGGGCGACAACCGGCTGCTCGGGCAGGTGCTGGGCCTGTTCGGGCTGGGCGCGCTGATCGCGGCCGGGCTGGCGGTGCACGGCGCGATCGGCACCCGCATCCGGGGGCATCTGCGGGACATCTCGGTACTGAAGGCGATCGGCTTCACGCCCGCCCAGGTGGTCCGGATCTTCCTGCTCCAGCATGTGGCGTACGCCGTGCTGGGTGCCGTGGCCGCGGTGGTGCTGACGGAGGGGCTGGGCGCGCGGATCCCGGGCCGGCTGGGCGACGCGGTCGGGGTGTGGCAGGGCTTGCCGGGCCACACGGTGGCGATGGGCGCGGTCCCGGTGGGCGCGGTACTGCTCATCGGCGCGGTGACCGGGCTCGCGGCGTGGCGGGCGGGGCGGGTGCCGCCGGTCCCGGTGCCGCACCCGGCGGCGGTGGCGGGCGGCGGGCTGACCGCGGTCGCCCGCAGGGCGCTGGGTCTGCGCCTGCCGCCCGCGCTGGTCCTGGGCTGGCACCGGGCCTTCACCCGCCGCCCGCGCACCTTCGCCACGGTGGGGCGGCTGGCGCTGCCGCTGCTGCTGATGGTGGTGGCGATGAGTGCCTGGACCACGATCGACCGCTTCCACAACCGGCCGGAGGAGCTGGGGCTGCCGGCCGCGCTGACCGTCCGCCCCGACAGCACCCTGAACGACGTCGGGACGCGGGAACTGCTGGACCGGGAACCCGGCGTCGCCGCCGTCTACCCCGGTGTGGAGGTGGCCGCCCTGGTCCCCGGCCAGACGGCCACGATCGCCCTGCGGGGCCTGGGCACCCGCGAGGCTCCCTACCCGTTCGCCCTGGCCGAGGGTCGCCGCGCCGACGGGCCCGACGAGGCGGTGGCCGGACAGGGCCTGCTGGACCTGCTCGACGTCCGGGTCGGCGACTGGGTGCGCATGACGGTGGGCGACCAGCCGCAGATCCTGCACATCGTCGGCCGCAGCATCGAGCCGGAGAACGCCGGCCGGGTCATCTCCACGTCCCTGGACACCCTGCACGAGAACGACCCGAACCTCAGCCCCACCTTCTACCAGCTCCGCCTCGATCCGGGCGCCGATCCGCGCCACGTCGCCACCGCCCTGTCCGCCGCCGCCCACGGCCACCTGGACGTCCATCCGGTGACCAACCCGGCCGACGGACTGTCGTCGATGCGCGCGGTCATCGTGGGCCTGATCTGCGTCCTGGCCCTGATCGGCCTGATCGAGCTCCTCTCCGCGATCGGCGGCACGATCCGCGAGGGCGAACGGGACCTCCTGGCCCTGAAGGCCATCGGCCTCTCCCCCCGCCAGATCACCGCGATCACGGTGACCGCGACCAGCTGCACGGCCCTGGCCGCCGCGGCCGCCGCCACCGCCCTGGCGCTCCCCCTGTCCAACTGGTTGATCAACGCCCAGGGCCACTCCAGCGGCATAGGCGCCGGCATCGCCAGAACCCCCTCCCCGCTCCTGCTCCTCCTCTTCATCACCTCGGCGGCTCTGGGCGCCGCGGCCCTCTCCACCCTCCCCGCCACCAGGGCCGCCCACCGCCGCCTGGCAGACACGTTGTCAGCGGTGGCCTGAACGTCCAAGGGTCCGGGCGGGGGCTGGGGCGGAGCCCCGGAGGGCCCGAGGGTCCGGAGAGCCCGGGGTCCCAGGGTCCCCGGGGCTCCGCTCCAGCAAGACGGGTGGGTGGGAAAAGGGATCAGCGGGAACGAAGGGCGCGGTACTTGGCGACCAGGGTCGTCGTGGAGGGATCCAGACCCTCCACTTCCGCACCCTCCGTCAGAGCCGGCTCCACCCGCTTCGCGAGGACCTTGCCCAACTCGACTCCCCACTGGTCGAAGGAGTCGATGTTCCAGACGGCGCCCTGGACGAACACCTTGTGTTCGTACAGGGCGATCAACTGCCCCAGCACCGACGGAGTCAACTCGCGCGCGAGGATCGTGGTCGTGGGGTGGTTTCCGCGGAACGTCTTGTGCGGCACCAACTCCGACGGCACCCCCTCCGCCCGTACCTCCTCCGGCGTCTTGCCGAAGGCCAGCGCCTGGGTCTGCGCGAAGAAGTTGGCCATCAGCAGATCGTGCTGCGCCCGGAGTTCACCGCTCAGCTCGGCCACCGGCTCGGCGAAGCCGATGAAGTCCGCCGGGATCAGCTTCGTGCCCTGGTGGATCAACTGGTAGTACGCGTGCTGCCCGTTCGTGCCCGGCGTCCCCCACACCACGGGCCCGGTCTGCCACTCCACGGGCTCCCCGTCCCGCTGCACCGACTTCCCGTTGGACTCCATGTCCAGCTGCTGCAGATACGCGGTGAACTTCGACAGATAGTGCGAGTACGGCAGCACCGCATGCGACTGCGCGTCGTGGAAGTTGCCGTACCAGATCCCCAACAGCCCCAGCAACAGTGGCACGTTGGACTCGGCCGGCGCGGTCCTGAAGTGCTCGTCGACGAGGCGGAAGCCGTCCACCATCTCACGGAACCGGTCCGGCCCGATCGCGATCATCAGGGACAGGCCGATCGCGGAATCGTACGAGTACCGGCCCCCGACCCAGTCCCAGAACTCGAACATGTTCTCGACGTCGATGCCGAACTCGGACACCTTCTCCGTGTTCGTCGACAGCGCCACGAAGTGCCGGGCGACCGCCTCCGGGCCGGCCTTCAGCTCCCCCAGCAACCAGTTGCGCGCCGACGTGGCGTTGGTGATCGTCTCGATCGTGGTGAACGTCTTGGACGCGATGACGAACAGCGTCTCCGCCGCGTCCAGATCCCGCACGGCCTCGTGCAGATCCGCGCCGTCGACGTTCGACACGAACCGCACCGCCAGCCCGCGGTCGGTGTAGGCCCGCAGGGCCTCGTACGCCATCGCGGGACCCAGGTCGGAGCCGCCGATGCCGACGTTGACCACATTGCGGATCCGCTTGCCGGTGTGCCCCGTCCACTCCCCCGACCGCACCCGGTGGGCGAAGTCGCTCATCTTGTCGAGGACCGCGTGCACCCCCGGCACGACGTTCTCCCCGTCGACCTCGATCACCGCGTCCCGCTGCGCGCGCAGCGCCGTGTGCAGCACGGCCCGGTCCTCGGTGACGTTGATCTTCGCACCGCGGAACATGGCGTCCCGCAGCCCGAACACGTCCGTCGCGGCGGCCAGCTCCCGCAGCAGCCGCAGGGTCTCGTCGGTGACGAGGTGCTTGGAGTAGTCGACGTACAGATCACCGACCTGGAGGGCGTACGCCTCGCCGCGCTCCGGGTGGGCCGCGAACAGATCCCGCAGACCGGCGTCGGCGAGCTCCTCACGATGCCTGGCCAGAGCGGTCCACTCGGGCCTCTGGTTGAGCCCGGTACGGGCGTCTGCGTTCATTCGGACCTCAGCCTTCTTTCCTAGCTGTCCTGCGTCCTTGCCCCGCTGCCGGTCCAACCTAGTTGATCAGCGGGTGACATGAGTCGTCGTCACGCCGTCATCCGGCGTAACAACGAGTACGTCGGCACGGCGCGCGGGTATCAGCGCGGCCACGGAAAGGACGAAGAACGCGGCCGTGAGCAGCGCCGGCCAGTTCGGCCCCCACGCGGCGGCGACGGCCCCGCCGAGCACCGCGCCCAGCGGCGCCCCGGCCACCGCGAGGGTCCGGAAGGCCGCGCTGACCCGGCCCAGCATCCCGGCGGGGCTGCGCTGCTGCATCAAGGTCGTCGTGTTGACGTTCCACACCATGCCCATCAGCCCGAACACGGCCAGCGCGGCCACCGCGGCGGCCAGGCTGGGCACCAGCCCCAGGACCACCAGCGCGGCGATCTGCACCACGCCGGCGAGCACCACGGCCCGCATCCGCCCGAGCCGGGCCACGATCCGCCGGTTGACCGCTCCCCCGGCCAGGCTGCCGAGCGTGTACGCCGTCAGCGCCGCCGCGTACCCCTTGGTGCCCGCGCCCAGCCAGCCGGTCACGACGACCACCAGGGTGGCGATGAGCGCGCCCATCCCGACGTTGCACAGGGCGGTGGCGGCGCACAGCCCGCGCAGGGCCCTGTCCCGCCCGAGGGCGCGCAGCCCCTCGGCTGTCTCCCGCCGCAGCGTGCTGCCCGCCGGTCTCGGCTGCCGCTCGGGCGCCGGGACCCGCAGGGAGGCCACGAGAGCGGCGGCCACCAGGAAGGTGGCGGCATCGGCCGCGAAGGGCGCGGCGGCCCCCGCGGCGAACAGCAGGGGGACGACCGGGCCGCCCAGCAGCCCGCCCGCGAGGCGCTGCCCGGTCATCAGACGGGCGTTGGCGCTGCCGAGCGCCTCGGGTCCCACCAGGGCGGGCAACAGGGCCGTGGCGGCGTTGTCGAAGAGTGTCTGGAGCGTGGTCAGCGCGAAGGCCAGGGCGATCAGCAGGCCGGTCGAGGCGTGGCCGAGGGCCACCGCGAGGGCGAAGCCGCCGACAAGGAGGCCCCGTACCGTGTCCGCCGCCCACATCGCGCGCCGCTGGTCCACACGGTCCGCGACGGCGCCGCCGAGCAGCCCGAAGACGATCCAGGGCAGATAGCCGCAGGCCGTGACGGAGGCGATGAGCAGCGGGTCGTCGGTCAGGGACAGGGCGAGCAGCGGCAGCGCGACCGTACGCAGCGCGTCGCCGAAGCTGGACAGCACGGCGGCACTCCACAGCCGTCCGAATCCACCGCGCCACGCCGGCGCACCCGCGTCGACGACTTCGCGCCCGGCCTCGACCCCTGTCATGGCTTCCCCCGCCTCACGATTCACCGATGCGAAAACCGTAGGGGGCACCACTGACAATCGGTCCGCGGCGGCCGGTCCGCCCGGATACGCAACAGGTCCGGCCCCGCACCCGAAGGCGGCCGACCGGACCTCAAGTCCTAGATCTCGCCCCGCAGTTTGGCGAGCGCCTCGGCGAGGATCGCCTCACCGTCCGCGTCGCTGCGCCGCTCCCGCACATAGGCCAGGTGCGTCTTGTAGGGCTCGGTCCGCGGCGGGGCCGGCGGGTTGTCCTGGTCCTGTCCGGCCGGAAAGCCGCAGCGCGGGCAGTCCCAGGTGTCGGGAACCTGCGCGTCGCTGGCGAAGCTCGGCTGGGTCTCGTGTCCGTTGGAGCACCAGAAGGAGATGCGCAGACGCGGCGCGGACTCGCCACGCTCGGCCTCGCCCATCGGCCCCGCCCCGACCCGGCTTCCTCGGATCGCGTTGCCACTTGCCACGGTCGTAACTCCCTGCGTGATGGTGCCGCGAAGCGAGTCGGCCTCCGCTCCGCCGCGAGCGCCTCAGTCTACGTAAGGCCCAACGCGCGTCCAGTGATGGGAGTTACCGCTCCCACACAGACGCAAGCCCCATGATAGGCCGCGCTCAGGAGCGCGTACCGACCATGGGGCCATACGTGTGGAATGTGCGGTCCCGGCCGACGGGCAGCCGCTCGTCAGCTGCTCGACTTCATCAGGATGCCGAGCACGATGATGCAGGCGAGCCACAGCAGGCCGATGACCACGGTGATGCGGTCGAGGTTGCGCTCGGCGACCGAGGAGCCGCCGACGGAGGACTGCATACCGCCACCGAACATGTCGGAGAGGCCGCCGCCCTTCCCCTTGTGCATCAGCACCAGCAGCATCAGCAGCAGGCTGAAGACGATCAGGGCGATCGAGAACCCCAAAACCACGGCTGGACCAACTTCCTCGGATTCGGATGGACGACGGGGTGTGGCAGGTCATGCCTACCATGCCCCCGCAAGGGTACGACGGATCGCCGCCCACGCATACTCACGGCCCGGCCCGCCGCTCAGGGCGGGCCGGCTCAGTGCCCGCGGTGGACCCGGCTCACTGCTCGGCGAAGCGCACGATCTTGACGAACTCGTCCGAGTCCAGCGAGGCACCGCCGACCAGGGCGCCGTCGATGTCCTTCTGCGCCATGATCTCGGCGACGTTGCCCGACTTCACCGAGCCGCCGTACTGGATGCGCACCTGGTCGGCGACCTCCTGCGAGTACAGCTCGGCGAGCTTGCCGCGGATGGCGCCGCAGACCTCCTGGGCCTCCGCCGCGCCGCAGACCTTGCCGGTGCCGATGGCCCAGACGGGCTCGTAGGCGATCACGATCGACTCGGCCTGCTCGGCCGGGAGGTCCTTCAGACCCCCTTCGACCTGGGCGAGCGTGTGCGCGACGTGGTTGCCCGCGTCGCGGACCTCCAGTTCCTCGCCGACACACAGGATCGGGGTCAGGCCGTGCTTGTAGGCGGCCTTGACCTTGGCGTTCACCAGCTCGTCGGTCTCGTTGTGGTACTGCCGGCGCTCGGAGTGGCCGATCACCACGTAGGTGCACTTCAGCTTGGCCAGCATCGGACCGGAGATCTCGCCGGTGTACGCGCCGGAGTCGTGCGCCGAGACGTCCTGGGCGCCGTACTTGATCTTGAGCTTGTCGCCGTCGACCAGCGTCTGCACGGAGCGCAGGTCGGTGAAGGGCGGCAGGACGGCGACCTCGACGGCCTCGTAGTCCTTGTCGGCCAGGGCGAAGGCGAGCTTCTGGACGTGCGCGATGGCCTCGAGGTGGTTGAGGTTCATCTTCCAGTTGCCCGCCATCAGCGGCGTGCGCGTGCTCATACGGTTTCAGTCCTCCAGTGCGGCGAGGCCGGGGAGCGTCTTGCCCTCGAGGTATTCGAGGGAGGCGCCGCCGCCGGTCGAGATGTGGCCGAATGCCGTCTCGTCGAAGCCCAGCGTACGGACTGCCGCGGCGGAGTCGCCGCCGCCCACGACGGTGAAGCCGTCCGAGTCGACCAGGGCCTGGGCGACCGCCTTGGTGCCCTCGGCGAAGTCGGGGTGCTCGAAGACGCCCATCGGGCCGTTCCAGAACACGGTGGCGGCGTCGGCGAGCTTCGCGGCGTACAGCTTGCGGGACTCCGGGCCGATGTCCAGGCCCTGCTGGCCGGCCGGCATGGCGTCCGCGGCGACGGCGGTGGGGTGGACCGGGGCCTTGGCCTTCAGGTCCGGGAACTCGGGCGAGACCAGCGTGTCCACCGGCAGGACCAGCTCGACACCGGTCTTCTCGGCCCGCTCGATGTACTCCTTGACGGCCGGGAGCTGGTCCTCCTGAAGGAGGGACGTGCCGATCTCGTGGCCCTGGGCCTTGAGGAAGGTGTACGCCATGCCACCGCCGATGAGCAGCCGGTCGGCCTTGCCGAGCAGCTCGTCGATGACGGCGAGCTTGTCGGAGACCTTGGCGCCGCCGAGGGCGACGACGTAGGGCCGCCGGACGTCCTCGGTGAGCTTCTTCAGGACACCGACCTCGGTGGCGATGAGGTAGCCGGCGTAGTGCGGCAGGCGGGCCGGCAGGTCGTAGACGGAGGCGTGCTTGCGGTGCACGGCGCCGAATCCGTCGCCGACGTAGACGTCCGCGAGGGCGGCGAGCCGGTCGGCGAACTCGCCGCGCCCGGTGTCGTCCTTGGACGTCTCGCCGGGGTTGAACCGCAGGTTCTCGATGACCGCGACCTGGCCGGGCTGAAGGCCGTCCACGGCGGCGTGGGCGGCCGGGCCGACGGTGTCCTGAGCGAACGCCACGGGGGCGCCCAGGAGTTCGCCGAGCCGCTCGGCGGCGGGCAGCAGCGAGAAGGCCGGGTCCGGGGCGCCCTTGGGGCGGCCCAGGTGGGAGGCGACGACCACCTTGGCGCCGGCCTCGGCGAGGGCCTTGACAGTGGGCAGGACGGCGCGGATGCGACCGTCGTCGGTGATGACACCGTCGGCCAGCGGCACGTTGAGGTCGGCGCGGACGAAGACCCGCTTGCCGTCCACGCCTTCGGAGAGAAGTTCGTCGATCGTCTTCATGAGGTGGGACTCCTGAGGAGGGGGCTCTTGATCGTACGAGGGCTGATCGATCCGCACGTGGGCGGGTTGTGGTCGTTCGGCCCGCTGTACGTGCGTCAGGGCCCGGACGGCGCTTGGCGCGCCGCCCGAGCCCTGATCTCACATCGAGGTGCCTGCCCTGCCGGTCAGAGCTGGTTGCCGACGAAGACGGTGAGGTCGACGAGGCGGTTGGAGTAGCCCCACTCATTGTCATACCAGCCGATGATCTTCACGTTCTTGCCGTCCTGAACCATGGTCAGGGAGGAGTCGAACGTGCAGGACGCCGGGGCGTTGACGATGTCCGAGGAGACGATCGGGTCCTCGGTGTAGTCCAGGAGGCCCTTCAGCTCCCCCTCGGCGGCCTTCTGGAAGGCGGCGTTGACCTCTTCCTTGGTGACCTCGCGGGAGAGTTCGACGACGAGGTCGGTGACCGAGCCGGTGGGAACCGGGACACGCATGGCGATGCCGTCCAGCTTGCCCTTGAGCTGCGGCAGCACCAGGGCGGTGGCCTTGGCGGCGCCGGTGGTGGTCGGGATGATGTTCTCGGCGGCGGCACGGGCGCGGCGCAGGTCCTTGTGCGGGAAGTCCAGGATGCGCTGGTCGTTCGTGTACGCGTGCACGGTGGTCATCAGACCCTTGACGATGCCGAAGTTCTCGTCGAGGACCTTCGCCATCGGCGCCACGCAGTTGGTGGTGCAGGAGGCGTTGGAGATGACGTGGTGGCTGGCCGGGTCGTACGTGTCCTGGTTGACGCCCATCACGATGGTGACGTCTTCGTTCTTCGCCGGGGCGGAGATGATGACCTTCTTGGCGCCGCCGGCGATGTGCTTCTCGGCGTCTTCCTTCTTGGTGAAGATGCCGGTGGACTCGATGACGATGTCGACGCCGAGTTCACCCCAGGGGATGTCGGCGGGGTTGCGCTCGGACAGCACCTTGATGGTGTGGCCGTCGACCGTGATGGTGTCGGCGGTGTGGGAGACCTCCTGCTTGAGGCGGCCCAGGATGGTGTCGTACTTCAGCAGGTGAGCGGTGGTCGCGGTGTCACCCAGGTCATTGACAGCCACGATCTCGATGTCTGCACCCTGCTCCAGCAGCGCGCGGAAGTAGTTACGACCGATGCGGCCAAAGCCGTTGATGCCTACGCGGATCGTCACGAACCGATCTCCTCGTTGGTACGCCGGTTTCGACGCCGGCGAGCTGTATTGGGATGTCCCCGACCACCCACGACCCTACCCCTCCAAGGCCTCCGAAGTGACATCCGGACGCGTCCTGGACAGCACGGCTTCCACAAAGGTCCGAACCCCTGGCGCAGGCCGCCGGGATCACCCGATTTCGCTATGGATTGCCCATACCAATTGACCGTGTTGGTCACTCGTTCGTGAGCACCTCAGCTCACTTGTGAAATGCCGCGATCTCCGGCCAATCCGGACTTCCGGCAAACCCGTCAATTCACCCACGGGGCCGCCTCCGTGGCGGAGTGTCCCCACCGCCCGTCCATACCTCGGCGACCTCCCTCCTCGGCGGCCGAAGCGGCCTGTCAAGCACCGTCGCCGACCCGCGTCGGCCGCCCCGGGGCTGGTCACTGTCGGTAGCCGTAAATCAACCGACCGGCCACCATCGGCCAACCAGCCGGTGCTGGTTGGCCGATGGTGGCCGGTCGGGGTGAGGTGACGATCGATGTGAGGCGGCACGCCGATGGCGGTCGGCGCGGGTCGGTCGGGTGGCGCCGACCGACCCGTGGCGGGAGGACGCGGCCGGCCGGAGGCGGCAGGGCGGTCGGGAACGATCAGGACGTGGGCCGGTCGGAACATGGGGCCGGCCGGTCGGCCGGCCCCTGGCGGTCAGCCCGCCAGGTTGTCCGCCAGTTCGTCGGCGAGGTTCGCCTCGGTACCGGGGATGCCGAGGTCGGAGGCCCGCTTGTCGGCCATGGCCAGCAGACGGCGGATGCGGCCGGCGACCGCGTCCTTGGTCAGCGGGGGGTCGGCGAGGGCGCCCAGCTCCTCCAGGGAGGCCTGCTTGTGCTCCATGCGCAGGCGCCCCGCGGCGGCGAGGTGCTCGGGGACGTCGTCGGCGAGGATCTCCAGGGCGCGGGCCACCCGCGCGCCGGCCGCGACGGCCGCGCGGGCCGAGCGGCGCAGATTGGCGTCGTCGAAGTTGGCGAGGCGGTTGGCCGTGGCGCGGACCTCGCGGCGCATCCGCCGCTCCTCCCAGGCCAGCACGGACTCGTGGGCGCCGAGACGGGTCAGCAGGGCGCCGATCGCGTCGCCGTCGCGGACCACCACCCGGTCCACGCCCCGCACCTCGCGGGCCTTCGCGGCGATGGACAGCCGCCGCGCGGCACCGACCAGCGCGAGGGCCGCCTCCGGGCCCGGGCACGTCACCTCCAGGGAGGAGGAACGGCCCGGCTCGGTGAGCGAGCCGTGGGCCAGGAAGGCACCGCGCCAGGCGGCCTCCGCGTCGCAGGTGGCCCCCGAGACCACCTGCGGCGGCAGGCCGCGGATCGGGCGGCCCCGACCGTCGACCAGACCGGTCTGGCGGGCCAGCTGGTCACCGCCCGCGACGACGCGCACGACGTAGCGCGAGCCGCGGCGCAGCCCGCCCGGCGCCATCACGATCAGCTCGGAGCTGTGCCCGAAGATCTCCAGGATGTCCCGCTTCAGGCGCCGTGCCGCCATGGCGGTGTCCAGCTCCGCCTCGATCACGATCCGCCCGCTGACCAGGTGGAGGCCGCCGGCGAACCGCAGAAGGGCGGAGACCTCCGCCTTCCTGCAGCAGGTCCGGGTGACGGGGAGCCGGGAGATCTCGTCCTTCACCGCTGCCGTCATCGCCATGGGCCGATCCTTCCATGCATCCGAAAAATACGGTCGTACGCGGCGGCCAGCAGCTCCGGGTCGTGCCGCGGAGTTCCGTCCCTCCGGGCCACCGGCGCGAGCTCGACCGCGGCGCCGAACCGCTCGGCGGCCTCGGTCAGCACATCGCGGTCGGGCACGGCGGCCTCGTCGGCCAGCACCACGTCCAGGGCGAGTTTAGGGGCGTGTCGTCCCAAAACCTCCAAATGACGCTGCGGGGAGAAGCCCTCGGTTTCTCCCGGCTGCGGCGCGAGGTTCAGGGACAGCACCCGGCGGGCCCTGGTCTCGGTGAGCGCGTCCAGGAGCTCGGGCACCAGCAGGTGCGGGATGACCGAGGAGAACCAGGAGCCGGGTCCGAGCACCACCCAGTCCGCGTCCAGGACCGCGTCGACGGCCTCGGGCACGGCGGGCGGGTCGAGCGGCACCAGGTGCACGGACTGCACCTCGCCCGAGGTGAGCGCGACGGTGGCCTGGCCGCGCACGGTGTCGACGTCCTCGGGCCGCTCCGGGTCGTGCCCCTTGACCAGGGCCTGGAGCTCCAGGGGGACGGCGGACATGGGCAGCACGCGCCCGTGCGCCCCCAGCAGCTTGCCCACCAGGTCCAGCGCCTGGACATGGTCGCCGAGCTGTTCCCACAGGGCGACGATCAGCAGGTTGCCCACCGCGTGGTCGTGCAGGTCGCCCTGGGAGGTGAAGCGGTGCTGGATCACTCGGGCCCAGGTCTGGCCCCAGTCGTCGTCGCCGCACAGCGCGGCCAGCGCCTTGCGCAGGTCCCCGGGCGGCAGCACGCCCAGCTCGTCGCGCAGGCGCCCGCTGGAGCCCCCGTCGTCGGCCACGGTGACGACGGCCGTGAGGTCGCCGGTGATCCGGCGCAGTGCGGCGAGCGAGGCGGACAGGCCCATGCCGCCGCCGAGGGCGACCACCTTGGGCTGAGCGCCGCGGCGGCGCGCGCGGCCGCCCCGGGCCTCGGCCGGGCGCCCCGCGCGCGCCGCGATCGCCTGGCGCGCCGAACGCCCCTCCGGCACCACCCGGCGCAGCCTGCTCAGCCGCGGAGTACGTCCGCTCACTCGCGCCCCATGTCCCGGTGGACGACGACGGTCTCCACGCCCTCGGCCGCGAGCCGCGCGGCGAGCTTCTCCGACACGGCCACCGAGCGGTGCTTGCCGCCCGTGCAGCCGATCGCGATGGTCACGTACCGCTTGCCCTCGCGCCGGTAGCCGGCCGAGATGAGCCGCAGCAGCTCGGCGTAGCGGTCGAGGAACTCCTTGGCGCCGGGCTGGTTGAAGACGTACGCGGCGACCTCGTCGTTCAGGCCGGTGTACGGGCGCAGTTCGGGGACCCAGTGCGGGTTGGGCAGGAACCGCATGTCGGCGACCAGGTCGGCGTCGACCGGCAGGCCGTACTTGAAGCCGAACGACATCACGGTGGCCCGCAGTTCGGGCTCCTCCTCGCCGGCGAACTGGGCGTCCATCTTGGCGCGCAGTTCGTGCACGTTGAGGCTGGAGGTGTCGATCACCAGGTCGGCGTCGCCGCGCAGTTCGCGCAGCAGCTCGCGCTCGGCGGCGATGCCGTCGACGATGCGGCCGTCGCCCTGGAGCGGGTGGGGCCGGCGCACCGACTCGAAGCGGCGCACCAGGGCCTCGTCCGATGACTCCAGGAAAACGATCCGCCTGGTGACGTTCTTGGCCTCCAGGCCGGCCAGGGACTCGCGCAGGTTGTCGAAGAAGCGGCGGCCGCGGACGTCGACGACGACCGCGATGCGTGCCACGTTGCCCTGCGAGCGGGCACCGAGCTCCACCATGGTGGGGATCAGTGCCGGCGGCAGGTTGTCGACGACGAACCAGCCGAGGTCCTCCAGACATTTGGCGGCCGTGGACCGGCCGGCCCCGGACATGCCGGAGATGATCACCAGCTCGGGAATGGCCGTGTCGGGGACGCCGGCCGTGTCGATGCCCGTACTCACCTGTGCTCCGTTTTCCTTGGACGCGCGATCGTGCTGTTCCTCGCGCGGTCCCTCGTGGGACTGATCTCGCTCGGCGCTTCGCCGTGCGTCGTGCTCGGTCATGTCTCCTGCCCCCGTCGGTCGTCCGGAACGCCCGTGGGCACGGGCGTCTCCGCGTCACCCGCCGTAGTCGCCGGCGGCGCTTCTTCCACGTCTTCCATGATCTCTCCAGTCGCCGTGTTGACGGCGGGTGCGGCCGGGGCCGCCTGGGCGAGTGCCGCGGCGATGGTCTCGGCCGTTTTACGGCCTATACCGGGTACCCCGCAGATCTGGTCGATTGTCGCGGACCGCAGCCGCTTCACCGAGCCGAAATGCTTGATCAGCGCCTGTTTGCGTGTCTCGCCGAGGCCGGGCACGTCGTCCAGGGGCCCGGCCCGGAAGCGCTTGGCCCGTCTGGTGCGCTGGTAGGTGATGGCGAACCGGTGGGCCTCGTCGCGCACGCGTTGCAGCAGGTACAGGCCCTCGCTGCTGCGGGGCAGGACCACCGGGTCGTCGTCGCCGGGCAGCCAGACCTCCTCCAGCCGCTTGGCCAGTCCGCACACGGCGATGTCGTCGATGCCGAGTTCGTCCAGGGCCCGCTGGGCTGCCGCCACCTGGGGCTGCCCGCCGTCGACGACGACGAGCTGGGGCGGGTAGGCGAAGCGCTTGGGGCGGCCGTCGTCCTCGGTGAGCGCGCCGACGGGGCCGCCAGGTGCACCGTCGGGGGAGCCGTCCGGCAAGCCGTCCACGGGGACGTCCTCGCCGTCGGCCCACTCGCCGGTCCTCTCCTTCTCCGCGAGGTAGCGCCTGAAGCGGCGGGTGATCACCTCGTGCATGGAGCGGACGTCGTCCTGGCCCTCGAAGCCCTTGATCTGGAAGCGGCGGTACTCGCTCTTGCGCTGGAGGCCGTCCTCGAAGACGACCATGGAGGCCACCACGTCGTCGCCCTGGAGGTGGGAGATGTCGTAGCACTCGATCCTGAGGGGGGCGCTGTCCAGGTCGAGGGCCTCGGCGATCTCCTCCAGGGCGCGCGAGCGCGTGGTGAGGTCGGAGGCGCGCCTGGTCTTGTGCAGGACGAGCCCCTGCTGGGCATTGCGCTGCACGGTCTCCATGAGGGCCTTCTTGTCGCCGCGCTGCGGGATGCGCAGCGAGACGTTCGACCCGCGGCGCTCGGCGAGCCACTCCTGGACCGGCTCGACCGGGTCGGGCAGGGCGGGGACGAGGACCTCCTTGGGGACGGCGTCCCCGCTCTCCTCGCCGTACAACTGCTGCAGGGCGTGCTCGACGAGGGCGCCGGTGGTGACGTCCTCCACCTTGTCGGTCACCCAGCCGCGCTGGCCGCGCACCCGTCCGCCGCGCACGTGGAAGATCTGCACCGCGGCCTCCAGCTCGTCCTCGGCGACGGCGATGAGGTCGGCGTCGGTCGCGTCGGCGAGCACGACCGCGTTCTTCTCCATGGCCTTCTTCAGGGCCTCGATGTCGTCGCGCAGGCGGGCGGCCCGCTCGTACTCCATCTCCTCGGCCGCCTCCGTCATCTCCTTCTCCAGGCGGCGCAGATACGTTCCGGTGCGGCCGGCCATGAAGTCGCTGAAGTCCTCGGCCAGTTCGCGGTGCTCCTCGGCGGAGACGCGGCCGACACAGGGCGCGGAGCACTTGCCGATGTAGCCCAGCAGGCAGGGGCGGCCGGTGCGGGCGGCGTTCTTGAAGACACCGGCCGAGCAGGTGCGCACCGGGAAGACGCGCAGCAGCAGGTCGACGGTGTCGCGGATGGCCCACGCGTGCCCGTACGGCCCGAAGTAGCGCACGCCCTTCTTCTTGTGGCCGCGCATCACCTGCACCCGCGGGAACTCCTCGTTCATCGTCACCGCGAGGTACGGGTAGCTCTTGTCGTCGCGGTACTTGACGTTGAACCGGGGGTCGTACTCCTTGATCCAGGAGTACTCCAGCTGCAGCGCCTCGACCTCCGTGGACACCACCGTCCACTCCACGGACGCGGCCGTGGTGACCATGCTGCGAGTGCGCGGGTGGAGGTGCGCGAGGTCCTGGAAGTAGTTCGCCAGGCGCTGGCGCAGGCTCTTGGCCTTTCCGACGTAGATGACCCGGCGGTACTCGTCACGGAACCGGTAGACCCCGGGTGAGTCCGGGATGTCTCCCGACTTGGGGCGGTAGCTGGAGGGGTCGGCCATGTCTCAACCCTACTGTCGAGCACCGACACCGCGGCGGCCCTCCACGACCCGGGCAGCGGCGCGCCCCGGCCACGGCTGCTTCCTTGGCCAGGAGCGCACTCCTGTCGGGTCTCAGGTGTTGTCGGGACTTGGTCAACACGCTTCAATGCGGGGGAACTCGGGGCCGTGAACGACGGCGTACGGATGTGAAGAACCCTGCCTTCGCGCGGGGCGGCCCCGACGACCCGCGTGAAGGGTCCGCCGAGCCGCCCGCACCTTCACAGAAAGGCCCGCGCATGCCGCACGCCACACAGGAGGCGGATGTCGCCACCGCGGAACTGGACACGGCCCTGCGGGGCGGCCCCTTCCACGTGGCGCTGCGCGCCGCGATCGCCGCCCGCGGACTGCCGTTGCAGCGCGTGCAGCACCATCTGACGCGTTACGGGGTGAAGGTCGGCGTCACCAGCCTCAGCTACTGGCAGCAGGGCGCCCGGCGCCCGCAGCGCCCGGAGTCGCTGCGGGCCGTGCGGGCGCTGGAGGAGATCCTGCAGCTGCCGGACGAGTCGTTGATCCGGCTGCTGGCCGACGCCGACGAGCACGCGGCCGGCGGGCGGCCCGCCGTGCGCTCCTACCGCTCCCTGGTCCGCGCCTCCGACGTACTGCGCGGGCTGCTGGCGGAGCTGGACTGCCCGCCCGGCGGCGGGCTGCACGTGCTCGGGCACCACGAGCGGGTGCTGATCGGGGCGCGCCGCGAGCTCGCGGGCCGCGAGTCCCAGCACATCGTGCGCGCCCACCGGGACGGCGTGGACCGCTTCGTGGCCGTCCACCACGGCGATCCGGGGTGCGCGCCGGAGCGGATGACCGTGCGGGCCCTGGAGAACTGCCGCACCGGGCGGATACGCCGGCACCACGACACCGGGGTGCTGGTGGCCGAGCTGCTCTTCGACACCCGGCTGCGGGCCGGCGACACGTTCCTGTTCCGGCACGGCGTGGAGGACGGAACGGCCGGGACGACGCGCGAGTACGTCCGGGAGTTCACCTCCGCCGGCGGCCAGTACGCCCTTCAGGTGCGATTCGACGCCGGCACCCTGCCGGTGCGCTGCCACCGGTTCACTCAGGCGTCGGCGGCGGCTCCGCGCAGCGGCCGCCGGGAGCTGGCGGTCAGCGAGCGGCACCGTTCGGTGCACCTCGTGGAGCCGCGCGTGCGGTCCGGGACCGTGGGGGTCGGCTGGGACTGGGAGTGAGCGGGCCGGGTCGGCGGCGGACGTCAGGCGCCGGGTCCGGCGACGAGCCTGCCGCCCTCGGCACGCACGGGCAGTTCGGGCAGCGGCGCGCTTGCCGGGGAGCGCACCACCTCGCCGGTCGTGGCGTCGAACTCGCTGCCGTGGCAGGGGCAGATCAGCTTCGTCCCCTGGAGCTTGTTGATCGGGCACTGCGCGTGCGTGCAGATCGTGCTGTACGCCTTCAGGGTGCCGTCCGCGCCCCGGCTGACCACCACGTTGTGGTCCCGGTACAGCTTGGCGCCGCCCTTGGGGACCTCGCTCTCGGCGCCGAGGTCGACCGGCGCGGTGGGCGTGGCGGGGGTCGTGACGCCGCCGCCGATCGGTCCGCAGGCGGTGAGCCCGATCGCGAAGACGGGGGTGAGGGCCGCTCCCCGCAGGATCGTGCGGCGGCTCGCGGAGGGGCGGCCGGACATGAAGGCCTCCACTGGTCAAGGGGCTGGACAACGCCGACGATACCCACCGGGCCCGGACCGGACGGGGGCGGGTCGGACGGACGGACGCGGACGAGCCGGGCCGGCGATTTACCTCCGGCGCGCAATGGGATAGCTTCCCGGCCCGAGCTGTCCGAGAGAGGAACCGACTCGTGATCGTCGTCGCCGGTGAGGCCCTGATCGACCTGGTACCGCGGGGAAGGGGAGCCCTCGCGGACCTCAGACCGGCGCTCGGCGGCGGCCCGTACAACACGGCCGTCGCGCTGGGCCGCCTCGGCTCGCCCACGGCGTTCTGCTCCCGCACGTCGTACGACGCCTTCGGCGAGGCCCTGCTCGACGGGCTGCGGGGGGCCGGAGTGGACGTGTCCGGTGTGCAGCGCGGCGCCGAGCCGACCACGCTGGCGGTCGCCACGGTCGGCGCCGACGGCTCCGCCGCGTACTCGTTCTACGTCGACGGCACCGCCGACCGTCTGTTCACGGTGCCCGCCGCCCTCCCCGCCGGAACTCGCGCGGTGTCCTTCGGCACCTGCTCGCTGGTACTGGAGCCGGGCGCGAGCGCCTACGAGGAGCTGATGCGGACGGCGTCCGCGCAGGGTGTGTTCACCGCGCTGGACCCGAACATCCGGCCCGGGCTGATCGCGGACGCGGACGCCTACCGGGCGCGTTTCGCGAGCTGGCTGCCCTCGGTGTCGCTGCTGAAGCTCTCCGAGGAGGACGCGGGGTGGCTGGGCGGTACTCCGCGCGAGTGGCTGGCCGCCGGGCCCGGGGCCGTGGTGATCACCCACGGCGGCGACGGGCTCACCGCGTACACCCGGGACGGCGCGGAGCACTCCGTGCCGGGCGAGAAGGTCGACGTCGTCGACACCATCGGCGCGGGCGACACCGTGAACGCGGCCCTGCTGCACGCACTGGCCGTGCAGGACGCCCTCTCCCCCGAGGGCCTTGCGGACCTCGGCGCCTCGGGCTGGAACCGGCTGCTGCGGTTCGCGGCCCGCGCGGCGGCGATCACCTGCTCGCGCGCGGGAGCGGAGCCGCCGTACGCGGCGGAGGTGGGCGCGCCGTAGACCTCCGGAGCGAGCGGCGCCCCGCGGGAGTGCCCGCGGGGCGCGGTGGCCTGCCGGACGGTGTCTCAGGCCTTGCGGGCCCGCGTCGTCTTCTTCACGGGCGTCGCCTTCTTGCTTGCCGTGCTGTTGGCGGTCTTGGTCGTCGTCCTCGCCGTGGCCGTCTTGCGGGTCGCCGACGCGGCCGCGACGGCCTTCTTGGCGCCGGTCCCGCGCGGGGCCTTGGCCGAGGAGGCGGCGTCGCTGATCCGGTCCGGCTGAAGGATCTCGCGCAGGAACTTCCCGGTGTGGCTGGCCGGGACGCCGGCGACCTCCTCGGGCGTGCCCTCGGCGATGACCAGGCCGCCGCCTGCACCGCCCTCGGGACCCATGTCGACGACCCAGTCGGCGGTCTTGATCACATCGAGGTTGTGCTCGATGACGATGACCGTGTTGCCCTTGTCGACCAGTCCGGACAGCACCTTCAGCAGCTTGCTGATGTCCTCGAAGTGCAGACCGGTGGTGGGCTCGTCCAGGACGTAGACCGTGCGTCCGGTGGAGCGGCGCTGCAGCTCGCTGGCGAGCTTCACGCGCTGCGCCTCACCGCCGGAGAGGGTGGTCGCGGACTGTCCCAGCCGGACGTAGCCGAGGCCGACGTCCTTGAGGGTATTGAGGTGGCGGGCGATCGCCGGGACCGCCTCGAAGAACTCGGTCGCCTCCTCGATCGGCATGTTGAGCACGTCGGCGATGGACTTGCCCTTGTAGTGGACTTCCAGGGTCTCCCGGTTGTAGCGGGCGCCGTGGCAGACCTCGCAGGGGACGTAGACGTCCGGCAGGAAGTTCATCTCGATCTTGATGGTGCCGTCGCCCGCGCAGTTCTCGCAGCGCCCGCCCTTGACGTTGAAGGAGAAGCGACCGGGCTGGTAGCCCCGGACCTTCGCCTCGGTGGTCTCGGCGAACAGCTTGCGGACGTGGTCGAAGACGCCGGTGTACGTCGCCGGGTTGGACCGCGGGGTGCGGCCGATGGGCGACTGGTCGACGTGCACCACCTTGTCCACGAGGTCGTCGCCGTCCACGCGCGTGTGCCGGCCGGGCACGTTGCGGGCGCCGTTCAGCTCGCGGGCCAGGTGCGTGTACAGGATGTCGTTGACCAGCGTCGACTTGCCCGAGCCGGAGACTCCGGTGACCGCCGTGAACAGGCCGAGCGGGAAGGACACGTCGATGTCCTTCAGGTTGTTCTCACGGGCGCCGTGCACGGTGAGCTGCCGGGACGGATCGAGCGGGCGCCGGATGTCGGGCAGCGGGATCGCCTTCTTGCCGGCCAGGTACTGCCCGGTCTGCGACTCGGCGTTGGCGAGCAGTTCCTTCAGGGAGCCGCTGTGCACGACCTTGCCGCCGTGCTCGCCCGCGCCGGGGCCGATGTCGACGATCCAGTCGGCGGTCTTGATGGTGTCCTCGTCGTGCTCGACGACGATGAGCGTGTTGCCCATGTCGCGCAGCCGGACCAGGGTCTCGATCAGCCGGTGGTTGTCGCGCTGGTGCAGGCCGATGGACGGCTCGTCCAGGACGTACAGGACGCCGACCAGGCCGGAGCCGATCTGGGTGGCCAGACGGATGCGCTGGGCCTCGCCGCCGGAGAGCGTGCCGGCCGCGCGGTTCAGCGAGAGGTAGTCGAGGCCGACGTCGACCAGGAACCGCAGCCGCTCGTTGACCTCCTTGAGGACGCGCTCGGCGATCTTCTTGTCGCGGGCGTCCAGCTTCAGCCCGCGCAGGAAGTCCGCGCAGTCGCTGATGGACATCGCGGAGATCTCGGCGATCGACTTGCCCATGAGCGTGACCGCGAGGACGACCGGCTTCAGGCGCGTGCCCTCACAGGTGGGGCAGGGCACCTCGCGCATGTACCCCTCGAAGCGCTCGCGGCTGGCGTCGCTCTCGGCCTCGCTGTGCCGGCGCTTGACGAACGGCACGGCGCCCTCGAAGGGCGTGGTGTAGACGCGCTCGCGCCCGTACCGGTTGCGGTAGCGGACCTCGATCTGCGTCTTGTGGCCGTGGAGCAGGGCCTTCTTGGCGCGCTGCGGCAGGCCCGCGAAGGGGATGTCGGTGCGGAAGCCGAGTGCGTCGGCCAGGGCGTCGACCAGCCGGCCGAAGTAGTCCTTCGTGTGCCCGTGCGACCAGGGGTGGATGGCACCCTCGTCGAGGGTCCTCTCCTCGTCCGGGACGATCAGCTCCGGGTCGACCTCCATGCGTGTGCCGATGCCGGTGCACTCGGGGCAGGCGCCGAAGGGCGAGTTGAAGGAGAAGGAACGAGGCTCCATCTCCTCGAAGGACAGGTCGTCGTACGGGCAGTACAGGTGCTCCGAGTACATCCGCTCGCGCTCGGGGTCGTCCTCGGGCAGGTCGACGAAGTCGAGCACGATCATGCCGCCGGACAGGCCGAGCGCGGTCTCGACGGAGTCGGTGAGGCGGCGCTTGGCGGAGTCCTTGACCGTGAGGCGGTCGACGACCACCTCGATGGTGTGCTTCTCCTGCTTCTTCAGCGTGGGCGGGTGGGAGAGCTGGATGGTCTCGCCGTCCACGCGCGCGCGGGAGTAGCCCTTGGTCTGGAGGTCGGCGAAGAGGTCGACGAACTCGCCCTTGCGCTCGCGCACCAGCGGCGAGAGCACCTGGAAGCGGCTCCCCTCCGGCAGCTCGAGCACCCTGTCGACGATGGCCTGCGGCGACTGCCGTGAGATCGGGCGGCCGCACTCGGGGCAGTGCGGCTTGCCGATGCGGGCGAAGAGCAGGCGCAGGTAGTCGTAGACCTCGGTGATGGTGCCGACCGTCGAGCGCGGGTTGCGCGAGGTCGACTTCTGGTCGATGGAGACCGCCGGGGAGAGGCCCTCGATGAAGTCGACGTCCGGCTTGTCCATCTGGCCGAGGAACTGGCGGGCGTACGAGGAGAGCGACTCCACGTAGCGCCGCTGGCCCTCGGCGAAGATGGTGTCGAAGGCCAGGGAGGACTTGCCCGACCCGGACAGGCCCGTGAAGACGATGAGCGAGTCCCGAGGCAGGTCGAGCGAGACGTTCTTCAGGTTGTGCTCGCGCGCGCCACGGACGATGAGACGGTCGGCCACGCCGGTCCGCACCTTTCTTGAGAGAAGTGACAGGGGCGGGGCCCCCGTGCTTTCTCAGACTAGGGGGAGCCACTGACAACGCCGGGCGGGATTCCCGGATGCACCCGGATACACAACAATCCCCGGCTCTCCAGCATGCCCGATGCCACTCCCGACCTTATAGCACGTACATTCGATTTACGGCCGTCCTTCACCGCCTTCACCCGAAGGTGTGGCGGGACTAGGGTCGGCGTCATGATGGATCACGCGCGCGACCTGGCGTCTGTGCAGGACGCAACCGAACGACTGCTGACCGCTGTCGGCAAGATGGACAACGCGGCTGTGACCGACCAGTCACGTCTGCCCGGCTGGACCCGGGGCCACATCCTGGCCCACCTCGCCCGCAACGCGGACGCGCTGGTGAACGTCTTCGAGGGCCGTCCCATGTACGTGTCCGCCGAGGCCCGGGACGCCGACATCGAGCGGGACGCCCCGCGCCCCCTCGACGTCCAGCTCACCGACGTGCGCGACACCGCGGCCCGCTTCCAGCGGACGGCGGCCGAGCTCGCGGACTGGTCGCGGACCGTGGAGCTGCGCAACGGCGTCACCGACTCCGCGTCCCGGGTGCCCTTCCGGCGCTGGGTGGAGGTCGAACTGCACCACGTGGACCTCGGCATCGGCCACGAGCTCGAGGACCTGCCGGCGGAGTTCGTCGAGCGGGAGATCGAGTTCCTGGCCCAGCGGTTCTCCGGGCACCCGGACGTGCCGCCGGCCCGGCTGACGGACGGCACGCACGCGTGGGACACGGGCCGGGAGACGGACCAGCCCGCGGTCACCGTCACGGGGGCCCGGGCGGACCTGCTCGGCTGGCTCGCGGGACGCCGCGACGGATCCGCCCTGGCGGTGGCGGGCGGCGCGCTCCCGGCACTGCCACCGTTGTAGCCGCGTGCGCGGTCCCCGGGCGGCCGCCCCCGCTATAGGCTGACGGCCATGACGTACAGCGGAGAGGTGAAGGTCGGCGGCCCGGCGGACGTGCACGAGCTGAAGGACCTGATGATCACCAAGATCGCGGTCGGCCCGATGGACAACAACGCCTATCTGCTGCGCTGCCGGGCCACGGACGAGCAACTGCTGATCGACGCGGCGAACGACGCGCACACGCTGCTCGGCATGATCGGTGACGACGGCATCGCCTCCGTCGTCACCACCCACCGGCACGCCGACCACTGGCAGGCGCTGGCGGAGGTCGTGGCGGCCACGCGCGCGCGCACGTACGCGGGACGGGACGACGCCGAGGGCATCCCGGTGCCGACCGATGTCCTCGTGGGCGACGGGGACACCGTACGGGTGGGGCAGGTGGAACTCACCGCCCGCCACCTCGTCGGCCACACCCCCGGCTCGATCGCGCTGGTCTACGACGACCCGCACGGGCATCCGCACGTGTTCACGGGCGACTGCCTCTTCCCCGGCGGGGTCGGCAACACCCACAAGAACCCGAAGGCGTTCGCCAGCCTGATCCATGACGTGGAGACGAAGATCTTCGACGCTCTCCCGGACGAGACCTGGGTCTACCCGGGCCACGGCAACGACACCACGCTGGGCGCCGAGCGCCCGCATCTGCAGGAGTGGCACGCGCGCGGCTGGTGAGCGGGCGGCTGGTGGTGAGCGGGCGGCGTACGGCCCGCCCCCCGCTCCCCGGCCGTGCGCCCCGCGCACCCCGTGTGAACCCCGCGCACACACCGGCGGCGCGCGCCCGCTCCCCCTCCGCGTCGTCGCGTAGTCGACTGGGGGCAGCCCCGCACGGGAGGACGGCTCCCGCGCGGTACGGGCCGCCGGTCCTCTGTCCCGCCCTCGGCCGGCGGCCCCGGCGGCGGGCGGCTACGCGTCGGCCGCCCGCTGTGCGCCGGCCAGTGCCGCGACCCGCTCCACCGCGAACGCGTAGCCCTGCACTCCGCACCCGGCGATGACGCCGTCGGCGCGCAGGGAGACATAGGAGTGGTGCCGGAACTGCTCGCGCTGGTGGATGTTGGAGATGTGCACCTCCACCACCGGCAGCCCGTCGCAGGTGTTGAGCGCGTCGAGGATGGCGACGGAGGTGTGCGAGTAGGCGGCCGGGTTGATGACGATTCCGCAGTGGTTCAGTCGGGCCTCGTGGATCCAGTCGACCAGCTCGCCCTCGTGGTTGGACTGGCGGAAGTCGACCGTGCCGCCGTGCGCCGCGGCTGCCTTGGCGCACAGCGCCTCGACGTCCGCGAGCGTGTCGGAGCCGTAGATCTCCGGCTGCCGCTGCCCGAGCAGGTTCAGGTTGGGTCCGTTGAGAATCATGATCGGGGCGTTGGCCAGGGTGCGGGGCACGGTTCCTCCGGTCCGTTCGTCCTGCGGCGGCCGATGGGCGACCGCCGCTCGGACCCGGTCTATCACGGCACGCCGGTGCGCCTAGGGGTTGATCGCCAGCTCCAGGTAGGCCGCGAAGATCACCAGGTGGACGCCGCCCTGGAGCGGCGTGGCCCGTCCCGGCACCACGGTCAGCGAACTGACCACCACGGTGAGCAGGAGCAGCAGCATGTGAGTGGAGCCGAGGCCCAGGACGAGCGGCCCGGACAGCCACAGCGACGCCAGCGCGACGGCCGGGATGGTCAGCCCGATGCTGGCCATCGCGGATCCCAGCGCGAGGTTGAGGCTGGTCTGCACCCGGTCGCGCCGGGCGGAGCGCAGCGCTGCGATGGTCTCGGGCAGCAGCACGAGCAGGGCGATGATCACGCCGACGACCGCGTGGTGCAGACCGGCCGACTCCACCGCGGACTCGACGGTGGGCGACACGCCCTTGGCCAGTCCGACCACGCCGACCAGGGCCAGGCCCAGCAGTCCCAGGCTGATCCAGGCGGTGCGGGCGGAAGGTGCCGCCGCGTGGTCCTCGGAAGTGATCACCTCGCCCTGCCGGGTGATCGGCAGGAAGTAGTCGCGGTGCCGCACGGTCTGGGTGGTCACGAACAGGCCGTACAGGACGAGCGAGGAGATCGCGGCGAAGGTGAGCTGGACTCCGGAGAACTGCGGTCCCGGCTGGGTGGTGGTGAACGTCGGGAGCACCAGGCTGAGTGTGGCCAGGGTCGCCACGGTGGCGAGCGCGGCGCCGGTGCCCTCGGCGTTGAAGACGGCCGTGCCATGGCGCAGGGAGCCGACCAGCAGGCTCAGTCCGACCACGCCGTTGCAGGTGATCATCACGGCCGCGAACACCGTGTCCCTGGCGAGCGTCGAGGACTTGTCGCCGCCGTCCGCCATCAAGGTCACGATGAGCGCGACCTCGATGACGGTGACGGCGATCGCGAGGACCAGGGAGCCGAAGGGTTCGCCGACCCGGTGGGCGACCACCTCCGCGTGGTGCACCGCGGCCAGGACCGAGCCCGCGAGGACCAGGGTGGCCACGCCGACGACCACGCCGGGCAGGGACCGCCCCCAGGTGAGGATCAGCAGGACGACCGCGAGGACCGGCACGATGATCGTCCACGCCGTCAAGAGCCCCCTGAGCCGCGTGATCATGCTGCGATCGTCGCAGAGTCCCAGAGCGTTCGCATGCGCGATCAGGGGTCGGGTGCGCTCCCGCTCGCACTCACGCATCGACCCGGTCCTTCGCCGCGTCCTCGTGGCCTTCCTCCTGTGCCTCCGTCTCCCGCACCTCCTCCGTGGCCTGCTTCCGCGCGGCCAGCAGACTGGTGACGGTGGTGACGGCCAGAACCGCGCAGATCACGCCGAGGGAGACCGGGATGCTGATCACGGGGACGTGCACGCCGGACTCGTGCAGCGCGTGCAGCACCAGCTTGACGCCGATGAAGCCGAGGATCACCGACAGGCCGTAGGACAGGTGGACCAGTTTCTTGAGCAGGCCTCCTATCAGGAAGTACAGCTGCCGAAGGCCCATCAGCGCGAAGGCGTTGGCGGTGAAGACGATGTACGGGTCCTGCGTGAGGCCGAAAATCGCGGGGATCGAGTCGAGGGCGAACAGGATGTCAGTGGTGCCGATCGCGAGCATCACGACCAGCATCGGCGTCATCACCCGCTTGCCGTTCTGCCGGCTCCACAGCCGGGTGCCGTGGTAGCGGTCGGCCACGCCGAAACGGCGCTCGACGGCCTTGAGCAGCTTGTTCTCCTCGAAATCCTCTTCCTCGTCCCCGCCGGAGCGGGCCTCCTGGATGAGCTTCCAGGCGGTCCAGATCAGGAAGGCGCCGAAGAGGTAGAACACCCACGAGAAGCTCGCGATGATCGCGGCTCCGGCGGCGATGAAGCCGGCCCGCAGCACCAGGGCTATGAGGACGCCGATCATCAGCACCCGCCGTTGATACTGCGACGGCACGGCGAACTTGGCCATGATCAGGACGAAGACGAAGAGGTTGTCGACGCTCAGCGACTTCTCGGTGATGAAGCCGGCGAAGAACTCACCGGCCGGCCGGCCGCCGCCGAAGACGAGCAGACCGAGCCCGAAGAGACCGGCCAGGACGACCCAGACGGCCGTCCAGATCCCGGCTTCCTTGATCGACACGTCATGGGGTTTGCGGCCGATGAAGAAGTCGACGGCGATCAGGGCGGCCAGGCCGATGATGGTCAGGACCCACAGGGACAACGAGACATTCACAGGACAAAACGGTACCCGAATCACCAAGGAATAGTAAAGGGCAAGGCAAAGAAAAGATCAAAGCCGCAGGTCAGAGGAGTTTACGATTCCTTGAGGAAGGGGCGATGCGGGGCGTGTACCCGGGCTCAGCGGTTCCAGTCGCGACGACTGGGGGTTCCAGTCGCGGCGGCTCAGCGGTTCCAGTCGCGGCGGGCCGTCGCGACCTCGGTGAGCACCAGCTGGAGCACCTGGCTGCCCGGCGGCACCACCGGCGGCTCGTACGTCCAGGCGTGTCCGACCCAGGGGTCGGCGAGGTGGTCGTCGGGCACCGGGGTCAGTCGCATCAGTGAACGCCACAGCGGGTCGAGCAAGGGGCCGTAGGCGGCGGCGTCCTCGCGGTCGGCGACCATCATCAGGTGGACGCCGACGGCCGGGCCCTCGTCGGCGAGGTAGCGCAGCTGGGTCACGGCGCGGTCGTCGAATCCGTGCGGGAAGTCGTTGACGATCAGGAGCTGTTCGGCGGCGTCGAAGCCGGGCGGCAGCGCGTCCGGCGCGCCCCCGCGCACGGCCATCTGCACCAGGTCGACCCGTTGGGTGAGCCGGCTCAGGACGTCCGCGGCCCCGGCGGCGGCGGCCGCGGGCGGTCCCGCGAGCACGCCCGTGCGCACCAGGGGCGCGAGTGCCTGGGCTCCGGATCCGGCCGGGTCGATGACATGGACGCCGAACTCGCCCGCCGGGTAGACGGCGATCAGCCGGGCCGCGTGCGCCACGGCCGCCTCCATCGCCAGGCGGCGCCGTTCGCCCTCGTCCGCGAAGGATTCGTCCGGGGACGCCCAGCGGCCGCTGTCGATCCACAGGCCGCGCTCCAGCGGCAGCCGGATCAGCATGGGGATGCGCAGGGACGGGTCCTCGGGCAGGTGGAGATCGCCGAGGCGTACCGCCATGGGGATCTCCATCGGCACGCGGTAGCCGTGCCAGACCGGATTGTCCCAGCGGGCGTACGCCGCCGGCAGGGCCGGCTCGACGACCTCGGACTCGTCGGTGAGCTGAGCCAGGTCTCTGTCGAGCGCCGCTCTGGCCTGGTCGACGAGCTGCGCGTGCTTGACAAGGGCCGCCTCCCGGGCGGCATCGCCCTGACCGCCGATGCGGCTGCGCGGGTCGGACAGGACCTGGTCCAGCTCCTTCTCCATGCGCGACTCGGCGAAGTCGACGGCGCTGCGGTAGGCGGCCGTGGTGCGGGCCAGGTCCTCGAACATCCCCCAGACCTGGTTGTAGAGCCGCTCCTCCATCGACCACCCGGTCGCGTCCCCCGCGATGGGCCGCGCGGGCTGCCCGTCGTGGCCGGGACTCACGGCCGGTGCGGCCGGCGGCGGCGCCGGCTGTCCAGGTGGGGCCGACGGCTGTCGGGGCGGACCCGAGGGCTGTCCGGAGGGAGGTGCAGGCTGTCCGGACGGGGGTGCGGGCTGTCGCCGCGGGTGCCGGTAGTCGATGGTTCCACCCGCGGGCACCGACATCGATGGTCCGGCCGCGGGGGTCCCGTCTCCGGATCCCCCGGGACCCGCGGGCTGCGGAGCCGAAGGTGCGGCGGTCCCGGAGACCTGTCCCTCGTGGGAAGAGCCCTCGCTGGAAGAACCTTCGTGGGAGGAAACGGAAGCAGCCGGGTTCGGCCGGGGCGGCGCGGAGGCCTGGTGGGAACGGTCGTCATCCGTCGTGCGGGGCGGGGGTACCGCCACCGAGCGGGCCAGTCCCTCGGCCACCGCCTCTTCGGCGGCGCCGGCCAGTTCAGCGGCCTGGGTCAGTCCCAGGTCGGTGAGGAGTTCGGTGAGGCCGCCCGCGTAGCCCTGGCCGACGGCGCGCACTTTCCAGGCGCCCTGGCGGCGGTACAGCTCCACCGCGATCACGGCGGACTCGGCGTCAAGACCGGTGATCGTGTAGCTGACGAGTTCGGTGCCGTCCAGGCCGGTGACCGCGACGAAGGGGGCGGCGACCGCGCCGAACCGGGTCGGGCCCCCACCCGCGGTGGGCAGCGCCAGCAGCACGTCGACGCGGTGCGCCGCCTCGGGTATGGCACCCAGGTCGACGGCGAGCCGGTGGTCGGCGGCGGCCTGGCGCGAGACCTCCAGACCGGGCAGGACGGGAGCGCCGGGGTGCACCACCCACTCGGCACCCCGCGCCCTGCCGCTGTCGTCGCTGAGCGTGGCCACCGCCACGACCGGACGGCCGGCCGAGATCCGGATCTCCAGGCGGACCTCTGAGAGCGGGTGGTTCTGCCCCCGCACCAGCTCGGCCGTCATCGCCTTCGTCCCCCTGGTGTCATGTGCTGTCGTGCGCCGCTCGCCGGACCGTCCGAACCGTTCGGACCGTTCTACAGGTGCGGCAGGATCGTCGGCATCAGGTCCTGGAAGGTGCGGCCGTTGGCGGGGGCGCCGAGAGCCGTCATCGTCCAGGCGCCGTTCACGCGGTGCACCTTCGCCATGATCTGGGCGGTGTAGTTGCCACCGCCGGCCAGGGTGTAGCGGGCGAGTTCCTGGCCGTTGGTCTCGTCGACCAGGCGGCAGAACGCGTTCTGCACCTCCTGGAAGGTCTGGCCCGTGAAGGAGTTCACGGTGAAGATGATCTGGTCGATGTGGACCGGGACGCGCTGGAGGTCGACGAGGATCGACTCGTCGTCGCCGCCCTGGCCCGCGCCGCCGACCAGGTTGTCGCCGGTGTGGCGAACGGAGCCGTCGTCGCTCACCAGGTGGCGGAAGAAGACGACGTCGACCGGCTGCTTCTCGGCGAAGAGCACGGCGGAGGCGTCGAGGTCGATCTCGCGCGTGCGCGAGCCGAACAGGCCCCGGCGCGGAGCCGCCTGCCAGCCGAGACCCATGCGGACCGCGGTCAGGCTGCCTCCGTCGTTCTTCTGCAGACTGATGGCCTGACCCTTGGTCAAGTTGACGGTCACGGCTGATTCCCCTCTCGAGCTACACCCCTGTCGCCGCCGGTTCCGCGGCTGCCAAGAACCCTACGCAGAGGCAGTGGTAGCGCCGCATACGGGTCCGCACTTTGTGTCGGTCTTGCAACACAGCGCAGTCGGTCAGGACAGCCCTGCCTCGCGCATCTGGCGCAGTTCCTTCTTCATCTCCGCTACCTCGTCGCGCAACCGGGCCGCGACCTCGAACTGGAGGTCGGCGGCGGCGGCGCGCATCCGCTCCGTCATCTCCTCGATCTGCTCGGCGAGTTCGGCGGCGGGACGGTCGGTGGGCACCGTCTCCTTCGCCTTGCCCTTGGCGGATCTGGCCGGCTTGGCGGCACCGGCGGCCTTGGCGCCGTTCTCGCCGCGGGACGGCACGGGGGTCTTCGCGCCCTTGCCGTCCTTCCCCTTGCGGTACCCGGTGCCGAGCAGCTGCTCGGTGTCGACCTCCTCGCGGGCGATCCGCGCGACGATGTCGTTGATCTTCTTGCGCAGCGGCTGCGGGTCGATGCCGTTCGCCTTGTTGTACGCGACCTGCTTCTCCCGGCGGCGGTTGGTCTCCTCGATGGCCTTCTCCATCGCCGGGGTGATCTTGTCGGCGTACATGTGGACCTGGCCGGAGACGTTGCGCGCCGCGCGGCCGATGGTCTGGATCAGCGAGGTGCCCGAGCGCAGGAAGCCCTCCTTGTCGGCGTCGAGGATCGCCACCAGCGACACCTCGGGCAGGTCGAGGCCCTCACGCAGCAGGTTGATGCCGACCAGGACGTCGAACTCTCCGCTGCGCAGCTCGCGCAGCAGCTCGACCCGGCGCAGGGTGTCGACGTCGCTGTGCAGGTAGCGCACCTGGATGCCGAGTTCCAGGAAGTAGTCCGTCAGGTCCTCGGCCATCTTCTTGGTCAGCGTGGTGACCAGGACGCGCTCGTCCTTCTCCACGCGCCCGCGGATCTCGTGCACCAGGTCGTCGATCTGGCCCTCGGTGGGCTTGACGACGACCTGCGGGTCGACCAGGCCGGTGGGGCGGATGATCTGCTCGACCTGCCCGTCCGAGCGGGACAGCTCGTATGTGCCCGGCGTCGCCGACAGGTACACCGTCTGTCCGATGCGCTCCTGGAACTCCTCCCACTTGAGCGGGCGGTTGTCCAGGGCGGACGGCAGCCGGAAGCCGTGCTCGACGAGGGTGCGCTTGCGAGAGGCGTCGCCCTCGTACATCGCGCCGATCTGCGGCACGGTGACGTGCGACTCGTCGATGACGAGCAGGAAGTCGTCCGGGAAGTAGTCGAGCAGGGTGTTGGGCGGAGTGCCGGGCGCGCGGTCGTCGAAGTGCATCGAGTAGTTCTCCACGCCGGAGCAGGTGCCGATCTGGCGGAGCATCTCGATGTCGTAGGTGGTGCGCATCCGCAGCCGCTGGGCCTCCAGCAGCTTGCCCTGCTTCTCCAGCTCGGCCAGGCGCTCCTCGAGCTCCTTCTCGATGCCCCTGACCGCCCGCTCCATGCGCTCGGGGCCGGCGATGTAGTGCGAGGCCGGGAAGACGTACAGCTGCTGGTCGTCGCTGATGATCTCGCCGGTGAGGGGGTGCAGGGTCGACAGCGCCTCGATCTCGTCGCCGAACATCTCGATGCGGACGGCCAGCTCCTCGTAGACCGGGAAGATCTCGATGGTGTCGCCGCGCACCCGGAAGGTGCCGCGAGTGAAGGCCATGTCGTTGCGCGTGTACTGGATGTCCACGAAGCGGCGCAGCAGCTCGTCGCGGTCGATCTCGTCGCCGACCCGGAGGGGCACCATGCGGTCCACGTACTCCTGCGGGGTGCCCAGGCCGTAGATGCAGGAGACGGAGGCGACCACGACGACGTCGCGACGGGTGAGCAGCGAGTTGGTCGCCGAGTGGCGCAGGCGCTCGACCTCCTCGTTGATCGAGGAGTCCTTCTCGATGTAGGTGTCCGACTGCGGGACGTAGGCCTCGGGCTGGTAGTAGTCGTAGTACGAGACGAAGTACTCGACCGCGTTGTTCGGCAGCAGTTCGCGGAACTCGTTGGCCAGCTGGGCGGCGAGCGTCTTGTTCGGCGCCATGACGAGGGTCGGGCGCTGAAGCTTCTCGATCATCCACGCCGTGGTGGCGGACTTGCCGGTGCCGGTGGCACCGAGCAGGACGACGTCCGGCTCCCCCGCCTCGATGCGCTGGGCGAGTTCGGCGATGGCCTGCGGCTGGTCGCCGCTGGGCTGGTAGGGGCTGACGACCTCGAAGGGCGCCACCGTGCGTTCGATGTGAGAGACGGGCCGCATGACATCCACCGTACGACCCGCCACTGACAACGGGTCCGGATCAGCGGTTCTGCGGAGCGCGGAGGCGTTCGCGGACCGTCTCGCGGCCGGGGTCGCGGTGGGCGCCGGCCGGGGGGCGGCCGGCGGAATGGGCGACGAGTTCGCGCGCCGGCACACCCGGCTTGTGCTCGACGGGGGTCCAGTCGGAGCTGCCCGTGATCATCAGCGGGTCGAACAGTACGACGGCACCGGTGAGCAGGAGGAAGAGGAGCGGACCGATCAGCATCGGTGTGAGCAGGGCGGCCGACGACTCGCCGGCGGCGGCGCCGCCCGTTTCGTGCAGGTGGACGCTGAGGGCGGCCATGCCCGTGTAGTGCATGCCGACGACGGCGAGACCCATGACGAGGCTGGCGCCGACGCTCCAGAGGAACCCTTTCGCCCGCCCGGCCGCCCAGAGGGCCGCGGTCGCGGCGACGACGGCGATGACCACGGAGGCCGCGACGGTGAGCGTGTTGTACTCGAGCGTGCCGTCGAGCCGCATCCCGGCCATGCCCAGGTAGTGCATGCTGGCGACGCCGAGGCCGGTGATCGTGCCGCCGGTGAACAGGGCGGAGCCGGTCGCGCCCCGGTAGCCGACGATGAAGATCCCGATCCCCGCCATGACGATGGCGACGGCCAGGCTCGCGTACGTCGTCGGCCGGTCGTAGCCGATCGGCGCCTCTTCGACGGTGAAACCGGTCATCGCGACGAAGTGCATCGTCCAGATGCCCGAGCCGATCGCGGCCGAGCCGAGGGCGAGCCAGCCGGGGCGCCAGGAGCGGGCGACGAGCAGGGCGCGGGTGGTGCAGCGCAGGCCCAGTGCCCCACCGAGGCAGGCCATGAGACAGGCCACCAGCGGGGTGACGAGCCCGTAGCTGAATCCGTCGACGGTGCCGTGCATGCGCGGTTGCCCTTCCGCCCTCTTGAAGTCCCGGAAATCCGTGAATGCCCCCGTCCCAGGACCGCCACGCGATCAGGGTTGACGCTGAGAGTATGAACGCCACCGGAATGACCGAACGACTTTCCGGCAAAGAAGCACGGCCTCGTCGCAGATGTGCGGCACCCGTGAGCGGGCGCGGCCGACTCTGTGCGGACCGTGACTCCACCCGTGGCCCTTCCGTGAGCGCCTCGTTGACTCTGTGCTGCCACTCTTGCACTGTCTGTGATCATTCGTCGCGAGGAGTACGTATGCACGCGCGCGCAGTCGCCGCCCTGGCCACCGCCCTCGCGGCGGCCGTCGCCCTGTTCCTGCCCGGCTCGGAGGTACGAGCCGCGGACGCCCACCGGCCGCGGCCCGTGGTCGTCGCCCACCGGGGTGCCTCCGCCCACGCCCCGGAGAACACGCTGCCCGCCGTCGACAAGGCGGCGGCGCTCGGCTTCTCCTGGGTGGAGAACGACGTGCAGCGCACCAGGGACGGCGAGCTCGTGGTCATCCACGACGCCACCCTGAAGCGGACGACCAACGTCGAGCAGGTCTTTCCCGGCCGGGCCCCGTGGAAGGTGAAGGACTTCACCGCCGCCGAGATCGCCCGCCTGGACGCGGGCAGCTGGTTCTCCCCCAGGTTCGCGGGCACGCGCGTGCCGACGCTCGACCAGTACATGCGCCGGCTCGAACACAACCACGAGAAGCTGCTCCTGGAGATCAAGCATCCAGAGCTGTATCCGGGGATCGAGGCACAGACCCTCAAGGTGCTCGCCAACGACGGCTGGCTCGACCACCGGCACCTGGCGAGCCGGCTCATCGTGCAGAGCTTCAGCGCCGCCAGCGTGCGGACCGTGCACGCGCTGAAGCCCGCCGTCCGCACCGCTTTCCTCGGCCGTCCGGACACGGCGGACCTGCACCGGTACGCGGCCTTCGTGGACCTGATCAACCCCTCCTACCGCACGCTGTCGGCGCATTACACGGCGGCCGTCCGCGCGCACCGGGGACCGCACGGCGCCCCGCTGGGGATCTTCGCCTACACGGTGGACAACGCCGCCGGCACCCGGACCGTCGCCGGCTATGGAGTGGACGGCATCATCACGAACAAGCCGGAGGTGGTGCGCGCGGCGCTCAAGACCGTCTGATCGCTCAAGACCGTTTCATCGCTCAAGACCGTCTGATCGCCCAAGACCGTCTGGTCTCGCGGCGGCGCAGGTCAGAGGGCGCTGTCAGTGGCGGGCCGTACCGTAATCGCATGGACAGCCACGAGCAGGACGAGCAGCGGGTCGTACCGGACGAGCAGCAGGTCGTGTGGGCCGTCGTCGGTACCGGCATCGGCCCCCTGCTGCTGGCCGCGACCCCCGAGGGCCTGGTCAACGTCGTCTTCCATGCCACCGACGCGATACGGGAGCGCGCGCTGGACCGGCTGGCGTCCCGGCTGGGCACCGAGCCGGTCGAGGCGCCCGGCTCCCCGCTGCTCGCTGAGGCGATACGCCAGGTGCGGGCGTACTTCGCGGGCGAGCGGCAGGACTTCGAGCTGCCGCTGGACTGGTCGCTGATCTCCGGCTTCAACCGGCAGGTGCTGCGCGAACTGGCGTCGGGCGTGCCGTACGGCACGGTCGTCGGGTACGGCGACCTGGCCGACCGGGTGGGGCAGCCGGGTGCCGCCCAGGCGGTGGGCGCGGCGATGGGCGCCAATCCGCTGCCGGTGGTCGTGTCGTGCCACCGGGTCGTCGAGAGCGACGGCGGCATCGGCGGTTTCGGCGGCGGTCTGGAGGCCAAGCGCAGGCTGCTCGCGCTGGAAGGCGTGCTGCCCGAGCCGCTGTTCTGAGGCGCCGGGCGCGAGGCGCACTGCTCGTAGTACCTGGCCGGGCGTGCCCTCCTCGTGGGGCCGGACCGCGCGTGCGCTAGTCACCGCGCGTGTGCTGGTCGTAGTGCCGGGCCTCGAAGACGTTGCCGTCCGGGTCGCGGAAGTAGAAGCTGCGCCTGGCTTTGCCGCGCGCGCCGAAGGAGTCGTGGGAGAAGCCGGAGACGGGGACGGCGTGCTCCTCCAGGCGGGCGCGCAGGGCGTCGAAGCCGTCGGCGGGCAGGGACAGGCAGACGTGGTTCACGGGATGGCCCGCGCTGTCGGCCGCACCGGGGACCATGTTCATGCGCTCGGCCATGTCGAGCGGGGCGAGGTCGAGGATCGTCTCCTCGTTCAGGCGTACGGAGGGGAAGGACACCTCGCCCGCGGCGAACTCGGCGACCCTGACCGGCTCCAGGCCGACCGTCTGCTCGTAGAAGCCTGCCGCGGCGACCGGGTCGCGCACCCAGAGGACGACATGGTCGAGGCGTGGCGTGTTCTCGGTCATGCGTCCCAGGCTGGTGCCGTGCGGTACGGGCCGCAAGGGTTTGACCCGGTGCGGCACCCGCCAGAGATGAGGGGAGAGCGCGACAGACGGGAGGCAGGCACGTGCTGGTGGTGTCCGAAGAGGTGCGGGAGGCGCTGGCCGCGCGTCGTCCCGTGGTGGCCCTGGAGTCCACGATCATCGCCCATGGGCTGCCGCGCCCGCGCAATCTCCAGGTGGCGCTGGAGCTTGAGGAGGCGGTGCGGCAGGAGGGTGCCGTGCCCGCGACCATCGCGGTGCTGGACGGCCGTCCTCACGTCGGCCTGGACAAGGGGCAGTTGGAGCGGGTCGCGAACGAGGAGGGGATGCGCAAGCTCGGCCACCGCGACCTGCCGCTCGCGATGGCCGCGGGGGCGAGCGGTGCGACCACGGTGTCGGCGACGGCGCTGCTGGCCTCGCTGGCGGGCATCCGCGTGTTCGCCACGGGCGGGCTCGGCGGAGTGCACCGGGAGTGGACGGTGACGCAGGACGAGTCCGCCGACCTCGGGCTGCTGGCGCGCACGCGGATCACGGTCGTGTGCGCGGGGGTCAAGTCGATCCTGGACGTGCCGGCGACGTTGCAGCGGCTGGAGACGCTGGGGGTCGCGGTGGCCGGGTACGGCACGGACCGCTTCCCCGGGTTCTACCTGTCCGACTCCGGTCATCCGGTGGACTGGACGCTGCGGACGCCGGAGGACGTGGCCGCGGTGATGCGGGCACAGAACGCGCTGCGGGCGCCGGAGTCGGCGCTGATCGTCGCCAACCCGGTGCCGCGGCAGGAACAATTGGATCCCGACCTGCACGCGCGTGTGCTCGCCGACGCGCTGCACGCGTGCGCGGAGCAGGGCATCACGGGGCAGGCGGTCACCCCCTTCCTGCTCGACTACCTGGTGCGGCACACCGACGGCGCCTCGCTGCGCGCCAACCTGGCGGCGGTGCGCGGCAACGTACGGCTGGCGGCGCGGATCGCGGCGGCGTGGGCCCTGCCGTGACGGGCCCCGCTGTGACGGACGGCGGGGGCGGGGCGCTGCTGGTGGTCGGGGACGTCGTGACGGATGTCGTCGTACGGCATCGCGGCCCTCTCGCCACCGGCACCGACACCTCCGCCGCGGTCCGGATGCTGCCCGGCGGGGCCGGGGCCAACGTGGCCTGCTGGGCGGCCCACAGCGGGTGCCGGGAGGTCCGGCTGCTGGGGCGGGTGGGCGCGGAGTCGGCGGTCTGGCACGAACGCGCGCTGGTCGCCTCGGGAGTACGCCCCCACCTGGTCGTCGATCCCGGGGCGCCGACCGGGACGGTGGTCTGCCTCGTCGACTCCTCGGCGGCGGCCGAGCGCACGTTCCTCACGGACAGCGGGGCTTCGCTGCGCCTTGAGGCGGGTGACTGGTCCGACGCGCTGCTCGACGGGGTGGCCAGGCTGCATCTGTCGGGCTACCTGCTGTTCTCCGGTACGGGTCGGGCGCTGGTGGCGAGCGCCGTCGCGGCGGCCCGCGCGCGTGGGGTGCCGGTGAGCCTGGATCCCGCGTCGGCCGGGTTCCTCGTCACGCTCGGCGTGGACCGGTTCCTCTCGCTCGTCGAGGGGGTGGACGTGCTGCTGCCGAGCCGCGACGAGGCCTGTCTGCTGACGGGCCTGCCCGACCCGGCGGACGCGGCGGCCGAGCTGAGCCGCCACGTCCCGCTGGTGGTCGTGAAGCAGGGCGCCGCCGGGGCACGGGTGGCGCACGCGGGTGCCGTCCGCGCCCACGTACCCGCGGTGCCGGCCACCGCGCGGGACACCACCGGCGCGGGCGACGCCTTCACCGGCGCCTTCCTCGCCGCCCTTCTGGCCGGCGCCGACCCCCAAACCGCGGCAGCCCGGGGTTGCGCGGCAGGCGCGCTCGCGGTGGCGCGGGTGGGCGGGAGACCTCCAAGAGCCCGGTGACGTTCCGATGCCTCGAGAGCCGGTCGCGAGCTTGCGCTCGCTGAGCTCGAGTTCGGCCACCCGCGCTTCCAGCTGCCGGATCCGCTCGTCCGGATCACCCGCCGACGCCGCCCGGTCGGCCCGGACCGGAGCCTTGCCGCCCGTCGGCGGGCCAGCCGGGACGCCGGCACCGGAGATCCCTCGATGCATGAGAGCCCGGCCGGCCTGTCGTGCGGGAGCTCCACCACCAGAGGCGTATCCCTACCTCACGGCGCGGACCTTCCAGCGCTCGCCGCGCCAGTACAGCTCTGCCAGGACCACGACCGTTTCCCCGAAGCGAAGTCTGGTGCGGTGAACGACAATGCTGGCGCGCCGTTCCGGGTGATCGTCAACTGTGGTGCACGAGTGAAGATTGCCCCCGGCTGCAGCAGATCGACGAGTCGTCCCCGCAAGGGGGCGACTTCTGCGCGGCCGGCTCACCCTCCTGGCGATCCGTCCCGGTCTGCGGGGGCGGGTCCTTTCGAGACCGGAAGGTGGCCGTGCAAGAGGAGGCTGACGAGCTGGTCCACCACCGCCTCGCCCGGCGGTATGCGGTTCACCGCGGCCAGATACACGACCGTCCCGGAGTAGATGTCGACCATCAGTGACGTATCGGTGTCCGGCGGCAACCGGCCTTCGAGGCGGGCCCGCTCCAGCAGGTTCACGACCGACGCGCGGCGGGGTTCGATGAGCTCGGCGAAGGCTTTCGTGCCGGTGGGATCCTCGATCACGTCGGCGAGAAGCGCCGGGAGGATCAGACAAGTGGGCATGGCGGAGACGAGCTCGATCGTGAGACGGACGGCGGTGCGCAGGTCGGCTTCGAGGTCGCCGGTCTCGTGGATGGCAGGCAGGGGGACTTCCCCGCTGAGGGCCTCGATCACGAGTGCGGCCTTGTTCGGCCACCACCGGTAGATGGTGGCCTTGCTGACTCCGGCCCGCCGGGCGATGCCTTCGAAGGCCAGCCGCTGGTATCCGACCTCGCCGAGGAGGTCTTTCGTGGCTCGGAGCACGGCTTCGTGAGACTCCCGGCGGCGCCGCCGCGAGTCAGGCGTGATGCGGTCGGGCTGGGCGTAATCAGGAGCCAAAGCGCTTTGACGGCCGTCCTGGGGCCTGGGAGTGTCCACCGCATGCCTCCCTTGTGAGCCACTGGCACCCCCGTTGACTTGGCCCGGAAAATGGCTCTATGTTTAGCGAAACGGGGCGTTTCGTACCGTATGCCCCATCTTGTACTCAATAGTAAGATCCGCTAAGCCTGCCTGGAAACTGCTGCGCCGATGTTCAGTACGTCCGGCGGGTGGGTCGCTGCGCGTCAGACCCGCGCGCAGGATCTGGCGCGTATGGGCATCCCGTCGAGTGCCCGAGATCCCTGTTTCGACCCCCGGAAGGGGGACATCATCATGCGCGCAACTACGAGCAGGATGCGGCGAATAGCCGCTGTGGTCTGCACGGCACCCATCCTTGCCATCGCGGCCGGAGCCGGCGCTGCCAGCGCGGCCGCTTTCCCCTCGGCGTCCCATGTCGCTTCGGCTCCCGACAGCAAGGTCCGGGGAGATCGCTGCTTCTTCGGTGACGGCTGGGGCTGGGGCTGGGGAGTCCGCTGCTTCTTCGGTGACGGCTGGGGCTGGGGCTTCGATCACGGCTTCGGTGGTGACCACGGCTTCGGTGGTGGCCACGGCTTCGGTGGCGATCACGGCTTCGGTGGTGACCACGGCTTCGGTGGTGGCCACGGCTTCGGTGGCGATCACGGCTTCGGTGGCGGTGACCGCGGCGGTGGCGGGCACGGCGGTGGCGGGCATGGCTACTGACGCTCCAGCGCAGTGAGCTCGCGATCTACCTGCGGCAGTTTTGTGAGTGCCGCATCCGGATGCCCGGACGTCTCGGGCATCCGGAGCCGTCTGGAGTGGCAGGCCTCCCATCCGACCGGTAGTCGGGGCGGTGTGTAGCGGTGAGGATCGTGTGCGTCGGTGCGGGGCCTGCGGGGCTGTACTTCGCGATCTCGGCCAAGTTGCGCGATGCCGGGCACGAGATCACCGTGTACGACCGTGACCCACCCGCGGCCACCTACGGCTGGGGCGTCGTGTACTGGGACGACCTGCTGGACGTCCTCTATCGCAACGATCCGGAAAGCGCCCGGGAGGTCACCGCCAGGTCCGTGCTGTGGCAGGACCAGGAGGTGCGTGTGCACGGCTCGGGCAGCGAGCAGACGGCGTACTTCGGGGGGTACGGATACAGCATGAGCCGATCCGCATTGCTCGACGTCCTGGCCCGGCGTGCCTTGCAGCTCGGCGTCGACGTCCAGTACGGCCACCGTGTTGCAGATCTCTCGACGCTTCCCGAAGCGGACCTTCTCGTTGCTGCCGACGGTGCGAACAGCGGCATCCGGGGACAGAGCGCAGCGTTCGGAACTCGCAACGAGGTCGGTCTCAATCCCTACATCTGGCTCGGCACGGATCAGGCGTTCCGCAGCTTCGTGTTCAGCTTCGAGCGGACGTCCGCCGGATGGATCTGGTTTCACGCCTACCCCTCGGTCGCGGGAATCAGCACCTGCATCGTCGAATGCTCACCGCAGACCTGGCACGGTCTGGGACTCGACGTGCTCGGCCGCGACCAGGGAGTGCGACTGCTGGAGGACATCTTCAAGCACGCACTCGACGGCCACCGCCTGATCAGCCGATCACGGGGTGCACCGGCGCATTGGCAGCGCTTCGCGCACGTGACCAACAAGACCTGGTACCACGGCACGACGGTGCTCGTCGGCGACGCTGCCCACACCACCCACTTCACGCTGGGGTCGGGCACCAGACTGGCGATCATCGACGCGATCGTCCTTGCACACAGCCTGCAGAAATACCTTGACGTGGAGGACGCGCTGCGGGAGTACGACCGCCATCGCCGCGCGGAACTCCATCCGGTGCAGGCGGCCTCGCGTACGAGCATGGCGTGGTTCGAGCACCTGGACCAGTACGTCGACCGCGATGCTGTGGCGTTCGCGCATGCCATGTCGGTACGCCACGGTGGCCAGAACCCCTGGCACCACCAACTCCACCTCGCCACTCAGATCGCTGCGGTGCGCACGGCACGGCGCGCCTTTGACACTGGCCGACGCTGGTACCTCGCCCGCCGGCGAGGCGGCGGCTCGGGGTCGGCTTCGCGTTCTGGGTCGGCCTGGATGTAGGCGTCTCGGTTCATGACCGTGATCGCCTGCTTCTGACCGAGGGTCTTGAGGCCGCCTGCGAGGTCGGTGAGGTGACATTCCGGTCGGCGGCCCCGCGGTGCTACGGCTTGGTGCCCCACGCGGAGATCATCGGCGCTGTGGTCAGATTCATGGTGCCGGAGGCCACATTGGCCAGGTGCTGGTCGATCTCCTCGTCGGTGGCCAGGCCTGCGGTGACGAGGCGGGTGCGGATCTGCCGGACCGTGGCGGACTCCAGGGCGGTGCAGGCCGGGGAGGTGACCGGGAAGTAGGCGTCGGCCTCCACCTGGCGCAGGCCGGCCTCGCGCAGCAGGCGCGGGAGTCTGCGGCCGTAGGACAGGTCGGCGCCGCGGTCGGCCAGCAGGCGGCGGAAGCCGCGGCGCAGCCGGTTGGCCAGTTCCTCCGCCGGACCGTGCTCGTCCGGGCAGAGCAGGGGCTGGAGGGCGGGGTCGGCGTCCTCCAGCAACAGCCGTCCGCCGGGGCGCAGTGCCTTGATCATGGACCGCAGTGCCCGCTCCCGCTCCGGCACGTGCACCAGGACGAGCCGGGCGTGCACGAGGTCGAAACCCTCCCCCGGCGGCTCCTCGGCGCCCACGTCGTGCACCCTCACCTCCACCTGCGGCCGGGTGGCCCCGGCGACCAGTGAGGTGTCGATGTCGGTCGCGACGACCGCGCCGGTGGGGCCGACCCGCTCGGCCAGCCAGGAGACGACGGAAGTACCGCCGGCGCCGACCTCCCAGCAGCGCCATCCTGGTCCGACGCCGAGTCCTTCGAAGTGGCGAAACGTCGTGGGATCGAAGAGGGTCGCGAAGGCGTCGAAGCGCTCGCCGGCCTCGGTCTGCCGGTTCTCGAGCAGATATCGGCTTCCACCCGGGCCTTCGCGCCGCCCCTCGCCCCGGCTCTCGTGCTGACCCGCGTCCGGGCCCTCGTCGCCGTCCTTGTCCCAGCCCTTGTCCCGGTCCTCGTCCCAGCCCTCGTCCTGGTCGGTGTCCGCTCCCGAATGCCCGTCCGGGTGCCCGTCGTTGTGCGTCATACCGGGATCATCCCAGCCTCCTTCGGCGCCTGCCGTGCCCGTCCACAGGCGGGAACAAAGCGGAATGTGCGGTTTCCACAGGCTTACCCGGCGCTCACGTGAGCCTGGCAGACTGGCTCGACCAGGCGGCAAAAGGTGCACGCGAGGAGATCCGGATGTCCATGGCAGGGAATCTGCGGAAGGTGGCTCGGCTGGCCCGAGGGCGGCGCCGGGTCGACCTGAGCCATCCCGCCCGGTCCCCGCTGGGCTCCTCCGTGGTGAACTGCGTGGCCTACCAGGACGGCGGGCGGATCCCGGAGGCCGGCGATCTCGTGGAGGCCGTGACGCGGGTGCGCAAGGCCCGTGACGGTTTCGTCTGGCTGGGGCTGCACGAGCCGACGGACGAGGAGTTCGCGGGCATCGCGGACCTCTTCGACCTGCACCCGCTGGCGGTGGAGGACACGGTCAAGGCGCATCAGCGCCCGAAGGTGGAGCGGTACGGCGAGACGCTCTTCGCGGTGTTCAAGACGGTCTGCTACCTCGAGCACGAGAAGCTGACGCCGACCAGCGAGGTGGTCAGCACCGGCGAGATCATGGTGTTCACCGGGCAGGACTTCGTGATCACCGTGCGGCACGGCCGGCACGGCTCGCTCGGTCCGCTGCGCGAGGAGCTCGAGTCCGATCCGGGGCAGCTCGCCAAGGGGCCGGCGGCGGTGCTGCACGCGATCGCGGACCATGTGGTCGACGACTACCTGAGCGTCACCGACTCGTTCCAGGAGGACATCGACGAGGTGGAGACCGAGGTGTTCGCGGACGACGGCGCGCGGGTCGATCCGGGGCGGATCTACCAGCTCAAGCGGGAGCTGCTGGAGCTGAAGAGAGCGGTCGTGCCGCTGGGCCGCCCGCTGGAGGAGCTTTCCGCCCGGCCGATGCAGGTGGTCGGCGCGGAGATACAGGCGTACTTCAGGGACGTCCTGGACCACCAGACCCGGGCCAAGGAGCAGATAGCCGCCTTCGACGAACTGCTGAACTCGATTCTCCAGGCCCACCTCGCGCAGGTGACGGTGGCGCAGAACGAGGACATGCGCAAGATCACGGCATGGGCCGCGGTGATCGCCGTGCCGACCATGGTGTGCGGGGTGTACGGCATGAACTTCCAGGTGATGCCGGAGCTCCACTGGCGGTACGGCTATCCACTGGTCATCTGCCTGATATCGGCCGTGTGCGTGTCGCTGTACCGCGGCTTCCGCCGCAACGGCTGGCTCTGAGCCGCCGGCCCGGGCTCAGCCGTTCCAGGCCGGGTGCCGGGGGTCGTCGGCGCGTACCAGGACGTCGGCGGTGCGGGCGGGGTCGGTCTCGGCGTCGTAGCGCTCGAAGGCGGGCAGCGTCCAGTGCTCGGCCTCCGGGGTGCGGCGGCGCAGGGCACCCAGGGAGAGGAGGACGTGGACGGTCAGGTCGAAGGGGAACCAGTGACGCAGCAGGAGGGGGCCGTGCAGCAACAACGGGGCGCCGGGCGGGAGCTGGACATAGGCGCTGCGGGTGGCGCGGTCGGTGACCGGGTCCCACAGGTCGGGCAGGACGCGTCCGTCACCGCCGGGTTCGAGCGGGCCGAAGACCTCGCGCCACAGGGCGCCGGTGTCGAGCCAGCCGTTGTAGTAGGACTCCTCGTCCCGGTGGCCGTGTTCCAGCCGGAGGGAGGCCGGGCGCAGGAAGCCCTCGGTGCCCACGACCAGCGCGGGGCGGCCGAGGGGCCGCAACGCCTCGGCGACGCGGTGGGCCAGGTCGCCCGGGAGGGCCGCGGGGGCACCGTCGAAGGCGATGCGCGGCCAGGGGCTGCCATCGGCGGGCTTCAGGTCGAGCAGGCGCTCGGCGAGGAGGTCGCCGAGCCGTTCCCAGGTGATCGCTTGAAGACGCACACGGCCCATGATGCGTCAGGTTGGAAGCGGGATGCGGCGGGAGGAGCGTCCGGGTACGCGCCCGGGAATGTACGTCGTATGGCCTCGCGTATGGCCCCGCTCCCGGACCCCCGGCCGTCCGACGGCCTCCTCGTCCTCCAGCCGCTGCGGCGCAAGCACTGCGCCGCGTGCCGGCGCGGCCCGCTGCCGCTGCTCGTACTGGAGGAAGGGGTGCCGCGGTGCCTGGACTGCGCCGACCTCGGGCACCTGGTCTTCCTGCCGCGCGGCGACACCGCGCTGACGCGCCGGTCTCGGGAGGAGAGCGCGCTGTCGGCGGTGGTGGTGCGGTTCAACCGGCGCAGAAGCCGGTACGAGCGGCAGGGCGTCCTCGTCGAGGAGGCGGCGCTCGCCCGCGCGGAGCTGCGGTGCCTGGCGGACGCCGAGGCGCGGCGCCGTCGCCGCGCGCGCGACGCACGGCGGCGGGCGGCCGAGGACATACGGTTCGCGGACGCGTTCGCGGCGGAGATCCTGCGGCTCTTTCCCGCCTGCCCGCCGGAGCGCGCGGGCCATCGCCGGGCACGCCTCCCTGCGCGGCAGCGGACGGGTCGGCCGCAGCGCGTCGGGGCGCGCGCTGTCCGAGACCGCGGTCATCTCGGCGGTGGCGGCCTCCGTACGCCACCTGGACACGCCGTACGACCGGCTGCTGATGAGCAGGGTGGCACGGCCCGAGGCCCGGCAGCGGATCAGGGCCGCCGTGGACTCGGTGCTGCGGGCCTGGCGGGAGCAGAGCCCGCACGCGTAGCACCCACACCCGAGCCGACGGCTCCGCGCGCCCCTCACCACGCACCCCCCGATCCACGGACACACCCGGCTCCGCGCGCCCCTCACCACGGGCATACCGGGCTCTGCACCTGGGGCGTGGCGGTCGTATCGTGGCCGGAAAGAGGTGGTGCCCGAGGCAAGGGGGACGGCCATGGCCGATCCCAAGGGTTTCATGACCACACCCCGCCAGGAGTGGCCCCGCAGGCCGGTCGAGGAGCGGGTGCGGGACTGGCACGAGGTGTACGTGCCGGGCGGGCTGCTTCCGATCATCAGCAAGCAGGCCGACCGGTGCATGGACTGCGGGGTGCCGTTCTGCCACGAGGCCTGTCCGCTGGGCAATCTGATCCCCGAGTGGAACGACCTGGTGTCCCGGGAGGACTGGCGGGCGGCCGCCGACCGGTTGCACGCGACGAACAACTTCCCCGAGTTCACGGGGCGGTTGTGTCCGGCGCCGTGCGAGGCGGGGTGCGTGCTGGCGATCAACCAGCCGGCGGTCACCATCAAGAACGTCGAGTGCGCGATCGCCGACCGGGCCTGGGAGGAGGGGTTCACCCCGCCGCGCCCGCCGGACCGGCTGTCCGGGCGGACCGTCGCGGTGGTCGGGTCGGGGCCGACCGGGCTCGCCGCGGCCCAGCAGCTGACGCGCGCGGGACACACGGTCGCCCTGTACGAGCGGGACGACCGGCTCGGCGGGCTGATGCGGTACGGCATCCCCGCGTTCAAGATGGAGAAACACCATCTTGAACGGCGGTTGGAGCAGATGCTGGCCGAGGGGACGAAGTTCCGTACGTCGACGGAGGTCGGGCGGGATGTCGGGGCCGGGGAGCTGCGGGCGCGCTACGACGCCGTGGTGATCGCCACGGGCGCCACAGCCTGGCGTGAACTACCGGTACCAGGGCGGGAGTTGATCGGAATCCACCAGGCGATGGAGTACCTGCCGCTGGCCAACCGGGTGTGTGAGGGCGACGTGGAGACCTCCCCGGTGTCCGCGGCCGGCCGGCACGTCGTGATCGTCGGCGGCGGGGACACGGGAGCCGACTGCCTGGGCACGGCGGTGCGGCAGGGCGCCGCGTCCGTGACCCAGCTGGACATCTACGCCCAGCCGAGGGCCGAGCGCGACGAGGACCTCGAGCCGTGGCCGACCTACCCGAAGATCTACCGGCTGTCGCCCGCGCACCAGGAGGCGGGCGACCTGGGCACGGCGCCGGCCGCGGACGCCGACGCGCGGCTGTTCGCCGCGTCGACGCTCCGCTTCGCCGGTGACGCCGGCGGGCATGTCCGCGAGTTGCACCTGACCGAGGTGGACGCGGCTCGGCGCCCGCTGCCGGGCACCGAGCGCACGCTCCCGGCCGATCTGGTGCTGCTGGCGCTGGGTTTCTCCGGCCCGTCCCAGGAGGACGGCCTCATCGACCAGTTGGGTCTGCGGCTCACCCCGCGTGGCACGATCGCCCGCGACCCCGCCTTCGCGACCAACGTCCCGGGCGTGTTCGCCGCCGGGGACGCGGCCCGCGGCCAGTCGCTGATCGTCTGGGCCATCGCCGAGGGCCGCGCGGTCGCGGCGGCCGTGGACCACCACCTGACGGGTGCCTGGAGCCTCCCGTCCCCGATCGGCCCGTACGACCGTCCGATGCGGGTGTGATGCCGACGGTGCCCCACCCTGGCCGACGGCGCCCCACCTGGCAGGCGGGGCGCCGCGGACATCACTCCGTCACGGCTTCCGAGCCACCGCCCCGTAGCCCGGGATGACTCCGTCGTCCTGACCGGGGACCGGTTCGCCCAGTTCCGGGTGCCACTTGTGGACGACCTCCACGCCGGGGTCGACGAGTTCCAGGCCGTCGAAGAAGCGGGTGAACTCCTCGCGGGTGCGGAGGGCGAGGGTGACGCCTCCCGCCTTCAGCTTGGCCGTGGCCGCCGCCGACTCCTCCGGGGTGAAGTCCGAGGTGGCGTGGGTCATCATCAGATAACTGCCGGAGGGCAGTTCGGCGAGGAGACGCGCGACCAGGTCGTGGGCGCCGTCCTCGTCGGTGATGAAGTGGAGCAGCGCCACCAGGGACAGGGCCACGGGTTGGCCGAAGTCCAGGACCTTCCCGGCGCCCTCCAGGATCGTGGCCGGGTCGCGGACGTCGGCCTGCACGTACTCGGTGACGCCCCCCGGCGCGCTGCGCAGCAGGGCCGCCGCGTGGGCCAGCACGATCGGATCGTTGTCGCAGTAGACGACACGCGCGTCGGGCGCGACCGACTGGGCGACCTGATGCAGGTTCGGCTCGGTCGGAATGCCCGTGCCGATGTCCAGGAACTGCCGTACGCCCTGGCCGGCCAGCCACCGCGTCGCCCGGTGCATGAACGCGCGATTGACCTTGGCCATCACCGGCACCCGCGGGTCGAGTGCCAGCATCTGCCGGCCGAGCTCCTCGTCGACCGGGTAGTTGTCCTTGCCGCCGAGGTACCAGTCGTACATCCGCGCGGGGTGCGGCTTGCTGGTGTCGATCTCGGTCATACGGCACCTCGTAAGCGTCTGGAATGTGCAGTGGTCATGATCAAGTCGGTACCAAGATTAGGGAGTTGAGATAGCCAACAGACAGGGGTCATTCAGGTCAGCAGGAAGTCCGCCTCTCCCGCCTTCGCGCCCTTGATGAACGCCGTCATCTCGTCGGTGGTGTAGATGAGGGCCGGTCCGTCCGGGTCGGTCGACTGACGGACCGCGATCCGGCCGTCGTCCAGCTTCATGGCCTCCAGGCAGTTGCCTCCATTGCCCCCGCTCCACGGCTTGTGCCAGCCCTCGCTGCCGAGTTCACGGGCGGGCATGCCGTTGTAGATCCCGCGGCGCAGCCGCGGCTTGGGCTGGGACGTGATGCGTTCCATTCACAGCTCCTTGCGGAAATCCCGGAGGATCTCCTTCGTGCGATGTGCAGTAGCGGCCTGCGCCGCCATGCGGTCCATGACCTCGAGATGGCTCGCCACCTCCTGACGCGCGTCCAGGTAGACCGCGCCGGTCAGGTACTCGCTGTAGACCATGTCCGGCAGTTCGGGCATGGCGAATCGGAACAGCACGACGGGCCCGTACGTGCCGGCGTGCGGCCCCGCGGAGAACGGGGCGACCTGCAACGTCACGTTGGGCAGCTTCGCGGCTTCCAGCAGCCTGTCGATCTGAGCACGCATCACCTCGGGATCGCCCACCTGCCGGCGCAGTGCGGTCTCGTCCATCACCACCCAGAACCTGGGGGCGTCCGGACGGGTGAGCAGATCCTGGCGTTGCATGCGCAGTGCGACATGGCGCTCTATGTCCTCGGGGCTGGTCTGGCCGACGGCGCCGGACTTGAGCACTCCGCGCGCGTAATCCTCGGTCTGGAGCAGCCCGGGGACGAAGTGCGGCTCGTAGGACCGGATGAGGGCGGCGGCACCCTCCAGGCTGACGTACATCGAGAACCAGCCCGGCAGGATGTCGTGGAACCGCTGCCACCAGCCCGGCTGGTTGGCGTCCTCGGCCAGCCGCATGAAGGCCTCGGCCTCCTCGTCGGAGACGCCGTATGCCTTCAGCAGCAGTTGGAGGTACGGGATTTTGAGGGCGACCTCGGCCATCTCCATCCGGCGCACGGTGGCGGGGGCCACGTGCAGGATGCGAGCGGCCTCCTCACGCTTGAGCCCCGCGCTCTCCCGCAGGTCCAACAGGCGCCGGCCGAGCACGACCTGCCCGACGGTCGGCGCGGACCGCGGCTCGCTCACACTCCACCTCCACTGACCCAAGAGCGAACTGTACGGACGGACGTGAGGATTCAGGACCCGTCATGAATCCCGCACTGCCCTCGGCAACCGCTCGAAGACCCGTTCGAAAATCCGGCGGAGCCGACGGCCTCAACTGGCGCCGCTCGACGTGCTGTTGCGAGCAGTGTGCCATGGCACCTGAGCGCGTCAACAACACTCTGCATTTTTCAGAGTGCCACTTGCCAAGTGTTCACGGCGGGGCGATAGTGGCAAGCGTGATTCCGTCTCCGCCCTTAGGAACAGACGCCGCCGCGAGCCCGCTGAGCCGCGGCGCGAGTACGGGAGCGGTCCCCGGTGGGGCCGTCGCCGAGCGTCGGTTCCGTTTCGAGCTGGCCGCGCACCCCGGTTCCCCCGCGCGGGCCAGGCACCTGACCCGGACCCGGCTGACCGGCTGGTCCGTGTGCGAGGACACCTGCGACGCGGCGGCCCTGGTCGTCTCCGAGCTGGTCACCAACGCCGTCGTGCACACCGCCAGCAGGCAGATCGTGTGCGAGCTGCAGGACGAGGACGAGCTGGTGCGCATAGCGGTGCGTGACGAGGGGTGCGCGCCGGGTGAGCCGCAGCCGTCGCCGCGACAGCCCGAGGAGGAGCACGGAAGGGGACTGCTCCTCGTCGACGCCATGTGTCTGGCCTGGGGAGCCCAGGAGCAGGGCACCGGCCTGGTGGTGTGGGCGGAGCTGCCGCGCCGCACCGCGCCCGCCCGGAGCGACCTGGGCTGGGGCGCCCGCCCCAAGCCGGCCCCCGCCCGCGACACGGGCGACAAGAACGAGGCGCAGGCTCACGGCCAGGCGCACCGGCAGACGCACCGGCAGGCACATCACGGAACGGGGGCCGCATGGCTGTGACCGGCTCCGGCGCCCTGGGCGGCTCCGGCCAGTCGCTCGACCTGGACACGCTCGTACGCCTGGGGCGCAGTCTGCGCACCCACGCCGAACCCCGGCGGCTTTCCGTGCCCGAGGACATGACCGTCCCCCTGGGCTGCGACGCGGTCGCCATCCCCGCCCACCTCGGCCCGCAGCTGATGCCCCGACTGCCTCGCGTGGGCTGCGTCTTCGCCGACCGGGCGCACTGGTGGTGGATCGTCCCCGCGGACTCCGACTACGCCCTGCGCTGGCCCGCCCCGGCCCACTACTCCCCGGGCGCGACGCTCCCCGCCTCTCCGACGGCGCCCACGCTCGTGCACCGCCCGGCGGGCACGATCCCCTACACCCCGCCAATCCCCCTCTATCTGGCGCTGTGCCGGATCACCGGGACGACGCCGGCCTGGTCCCGCACGGTCAGCGCGTAAGGAAACCGGAGGGGCCGGTAAGCCGACGGGTCACGCCGTGGCGCCACCGCCGGACTCTCCGCCCCGGACGATCACCAGGAACGTGTCTGTCGCGAGGTCCATGACAACCTCGGCGGGCAGGCCTTCCAGACGCCGCGCATGCGCGAACTCCTCCGCCGGCCACGACCCGCGCGGACCGCCGGCGGGAAAGCGCTCGAGCACCGTTCGCCCGTTCACCCTGCACCTCCACGTTCAATGCTGTACTTGCAGATTTAAACGCCTTGCAAGGGGCGAACGCCTCTCCTGGTGACCCTACTGAGACGTACGTGACACCAGTTCACCACCAAGGGTGCGTCCCACTTCACATTTCCGGGCGGTACGAGCACCATCCGCGCTGGTCCGCGTACACTCCGTGTTCACGCGTGCGCCGCCGTAGGCACGCCAGTGCCCCGTGACCCGAGGTGAGGGTCACGGGGCACCGCCACGTTCAGTGCCGAGCGGCGAACCCGACGAATTCGGCCCAGGCCTCCGGCTCGACGATCACCGCAGGACCGGCCTTGTCCTTCGAGTCGCGCACGTACGTGGCGCCCGACCAGGAGGCGACCTCGACGCACTCGCCGCCTTCGCCGCTGCTGTAGCTGCTCCTGCTCCAGGCCGACTCGGGTACAGCGTTCAGGTCTCTCCCAGCAACTTCTCAACGAGGGCCAGCGATTCACGCGGACTGAGCGCAGCGGCACGAAGAGGCCCATACTGCTCCTCAAGCTCCCGGACCGACTCGCGCTCCGTGTAGAGGCGGCTGTCCTTGTACGCCTCCACGTACGCGATCCTCCGCCCATCCCTGGCTTCGATCAAGGTGAACGGACCGGCCAATCCAGCGTGCTCCTCTCGTACGGTCGGCATGACCTGGATCTCCACGTTCCGCTTGTCCCCCTGCAGAAGAAGCTGCTCCAGCTGACCTCGCATGACGGTCGAACCACCCAGCGGCCTGTGCAGTACCGACTCCTCGATGACAAAGCTGATGATCGGCATCGGCGTTCGGCAGAAGATCTCCTGCCGGGCCAATCGAGCGGCGACACGCTGCTCGATGATCTCTTCCGCCAGCAACGGACGGCGCATGGTGAACACCGCTCGTGCGTACTCGTCCGTCTGCAGCAGCCCGGGCACGACCTGGTTGGCGTATACATGCAGAACAACAGCGTCGGCCTCCAACCTGGCCGCATCCCGGAAGAACGCCGGATACTGCGCCCGAGCCACCCCTTCCTTTCCCGCCTTCAACACCCCACCGGCGTTCAGCAGGTCGTCGGCCTGGTCGATGAACCTGGGCGGCGGGATCCGCCTCCCCTGCTCGAAGGAGGCGATCGTCGAGGCCGAGTATCCGACCCGGCCGCCGAACTCCGCCCGGTCGAGCCCCGCCCGTTCACGGCACAGTCAACTGCCGTCCGAAGATGTGCAGGATCCCCGAACCGGGCTCGTACTCGCGCTCCCGCTCGTCCTCCGCCTGCGTTTCCTCCACGCCCGGCACCTCCCGTGCGTACCGCCCCCGCCGAACACCGAACCCGCGCCACGACCGCTCGCGGGACCAACGCGCCGCATGGAGGGCCGGTCACGCCTCACGCGCGTACAGCCGCGGACCGGCGGCGTACAGCCGGTGCCGGTGACAGCGTCACGCCTGGTCGACGTCACGTACAGGCAGCGACCGTTTACCCCATGAGATCAGCGACTTCCCCACAAGGGCGTACGCCGCGGGACCCGGCGGCGCTGCGCGAGTTCGCGATGCGGTTCACGTCGACACCGAGAGGGGCGCGGCTGGCCCGCCGGCTGGTGGCACACCGGCTGAACGACTGGGGGCACCCGTACGCCTCGTCCCTGAACGAGACCGTCACCCTGGTCACGGCGGAACTGACCGCGAACGCCGTCCGGCACGGCCATGTCCCCGGGCGGGACTTCCATCTTCGGCTCGCGGAGAGCCGGGGCATCCCGCGCGTCGAGGTCACGGACACCCGTACCGAGCGGCTGCCCGCGCGCGGGGAGCCGTGTCCTGACGGGGAGTCGGGGCGCGGTCTGCTCCTGATCGAGGCTCTGGCGGACGACTGGGGTGTGGTTCCCCGGCCTGCCGGTCCCGCCAAGACCGTATGGGCGGAGTGCGCCTGCCCCGTATGACCGGCATGCCGCGCAAGCCCCAAGTGGACACCGTACGTGTCAACTTGGTGGGTGTTGTCGTGGGCACGATCTCTGCATTCCGTTCCATGAGCGTTCAACTCGCCGTCCCCGCACGGGTCGTGTGCCGTCCCTACGGTCCTTGAGGTCTGCGAAGGAAGGGACTCATGGACACACTTCTCGCGATCCGGGCGAGCGGGACGACCAAGTGTTTCGGCGATGTCGTCGCGCTCGACGGCGTCGATCTGACCGTGGAGCGCGGCAAGATCCACGGCTTGGTCGGACCGAACGGCGCCGGCAAGACGACATTGCTCGGTCTGCTGCTGGGCCTGGCCGTCGCCGACAGCGGGTCCCTCGAGATCCTGGGCACGCCGGTCGGGCGGGCGCTCGCCGCTCCCGACGGTGTCGCCGGGTTCGTGGACGGGCCCGGTCTCTACCCCTCGCTCACCGCACGGCAGAACCTCGCCGCGCTGGCCGCTCTGCGCGGCCTCGACGCGCGGGCGGCGGGGATCGACGACGTGCTCGACCAGGTCGGGCTCACCGATGTCGCCGACGACCCGGCCCGCGGCTTCTCCCTCGGGATGCGTCAGCGGCTGGGACTCGCCGCGGCCCTGCTCACCAAGCCCCGGCTGCTCGTGCTCGACGAACCCGCCAACGGCCTCGACCCGGCCGGCAAGAACCACGTGCACGGAGTCCTCACCCGGCTCGCGGCGGACGGCGCCTGCGTCGTGCTGTCGAGCCACCGCATGGAGGACCTGGAGGCGCTGTGCTCCGAGGTCACCATCCTGGCCACCGGCCGGGTCGTCTTCTCCGGCCCGCTGAGCAAGCTGGCCGCCGAGAACCGCGAACTCGACTACCGGCTGCTCACCTCCGATCCGCAGACCGCCCGCCAACTGGCCGACGGCACGGCCGGGATCCGCGTCGTCGACGGCGCCGGGGCGCGGTACGGCGCCGAGACGCTCGTCGTACGCGCGCCGGTGCCCGCTCTCGACGAACTGGTGGCGCGGCTCGTGGGCGCGGGCATCGCGTTGCGCGAACTCGCCCCCGTGGTGTCGCCGTTGGAGGCCGCGTTCCTCGCCCTGACCGAGCAGCAGGAGGTCGGCCGATGACCGCGACCGCCACTCCCGAGCGCGTCACCGGCGCCCACCGCGTCCCGGTGGCCCGCGCCTACCGCTTCGAACTGGTCAAGCTGGTCTCGCAATGGCGGATCCGCCTGCTGGTCCTCGCCTGCTGGATCGTGCCCGCGCTCTTCGTCGCCGCGGTGAGCCTGCAGAGCACGCTCCCCTCCGACACCCTCTTCGGCCGCTGGATGCACGCCACCGGGTGGGCCGGGCCGCTGGTGATGCTCGGTTTCGCGGGCACCTGGGCCCTCCCGATGCTGACCTCGGTGGTCGCCGGCGACGTGTTCGCCGCCGAGGACCGGCTCGGCACCTGGCGCCACCTGCTCGTGGCGGTCCGTTCGCCCCGGCGGATCTTCGCGGCGAAGGCGCTGGCGGGCCTCACCGTCATCCTGCTGCTCGTGGCCGGACTGGCCTGTTCGAGCACGGTCGGCGGCGTCCTCGCGGTCGGCAACCAGCCGCTGGTCGGCCTCGACGGCCACCTGCTGACTCCGGCGGACGCCGCCGGCAAGGTCCTCCTCGCCTGGCTCTGCGTCCTCGCCCCCACCCTGGCCCTCGCCGCGATAGGACTGCTCGGGTCCGTCGCGCTGGGGCGGTCCCCGATGGGGCTGCTGCTGCCCGCGCTCACCGCGCTCGCGATGCAGCTCGCCCAGATGCTGCCGCTGCCCGTCGCCGTACGCCTCGCCCTGCCCGGCTACGCCTTCATCGCCTGGAACGGCCTGTTCACCAGCCCGGCGCAGCTCGGCCCGCTCCTGATCGGCATCGTGGTCGCCCTGGTGTGGACGGTGGCCGCCACGGCCCTGGCGTATCTGCTCTTCCTGCGGCGCGACTTCACCAACCCGGCCTACGACGGCTCCGGGCGCCGCGCGATCACCACCGGGCTCCTGCCGCTCGTCGGACTGACCGCCCTCACGGTCGCGGTCGTCGCCGTGGCGACACCGTCGACTGGCTCCGGAATCGAGCAGGACAAGGTGCAGCGGTCCGTCGCCACGGCGTTCGCGCACCTCTACCGCATGCAGACCGAGCAGCTCAACCGCCCGGACGTCACCGAGGCGCGGCTGCGGGTCACGGCGGCGTGCAACAAGGGCGGCGGCCAGGTCGCCGCACAGGGGCCGGGCAACGACTGGCGCTGCGTCGTCACCTGGCATCTCCCCGGCGTCGAGGCCCCGGGGACCGCCATCTACCAGCTCGACGTCACCGCGGACGGCCGGTTCGTGGCCGACGGCGACGGACCGAAGGAAGTGAACGGCTACTTCCTGGTGCGGACCCCTACCGGGGACACACCGAACCCGCTCTGGCAGTTCGACGGCAACGTCGAACTTCTTTCCACCACCCCGAAGGGATAACTCAATGCAGGTCACACGCCGCCGCGTGCATGTCGGGAAGAACGCTTCAGGCCTTCTCGGTCGACAGACCGGCAGCCGGAGAACCGTCATGACGGCAGCCGCCACCGCGGTCGTCCTCGCCGTCAGCACCGGCATCGGTTTCGCCGCGACAAACCACTTCGGCACCGACCAGGTCGGCCAGACCACCGACTTGGGCCAGCTGATGTCCAGCGACCAGTACATCGACCCGATCGGCGAGCGCCTCGTCATCAACAACGGCAAGATCATGTCGTCCTCGGTCAGCCCGGACGGCACCCACGTCGCGGCCTCGGTCACCGACGGTGGAATGGCGCTGGCCATCGTGGACCTGAAGGACTGGAAGGTTCAGCAGCTCGTCGGCAACAACGCGGCTGCGGACCTGCGCATCAGCGGCAACGACGTGGGCCAGGAAGGCCCCACGTACTCGCCCGACGGTTCGCAGCTGTGGCTGGGCCAGGCTGACGGCTACCGCAAGTTCACCGTGAACCCGGACGGCACCGTCGCCAACCCGACGTTCATCCCGATCCCGAAGGACGGGTCCAAGCGCGCGCTCGTGAGTGCTGCGGTGTTCTCGGCCGACGGCAAGACCGTGTACTCCGCGGTCAACGGCCAGAACCGCGTGGTCGCCATCAACGCGGCGACCGGGGCCATCGAGCAGAGCTGGACCGTGGGCAACGCCCCGCGTGGCATGGTCCAGGTCGGCACCAAGCTCTACGTCAGCAACGAGGGCGGGCGTCCGGCGAAGTCCGGCGACACCACGATCAACTCGTACGGCACCCAGGTGCCGGCCGACCCGAAGACCGGTGCCACCACCACGGGCACGGTCAGCGTCATCGACCTGGCGGACCCGACCGCCGCCGTCGGGAGCATCGACGTCGGTCTGCACCCGACCGCCATGTACGCCAAGAAGGGGGCGGTGTTCGTCACCAACACCGCCACCAACGACGTGTCGGTCATCGACACGCACCGCAACGAGGTCGTGCAGACCATTGCCACCCAGCCGTGGCCTGAGGCGTCGGTGGGCTACCACCCCAACGCGGTGACGCTCACCGACGACGGTCACCTGCTGGTGACGCTCGGCGGCGCCAACGCGGTCGCCGTCTATCGGTACACGACCCCGCAGGAGCCGGTCAGCTACGTCGGCCTGCTCCCGACGGACTACTTCCCCTCCGAGATCGCCACCGTCGGCAACGAGGTAGTGGTCTCCAACACCCGTGGTATCGACGCCCGCCGCCCCACCACCAAGGCCGGGCACGGCACCCACGACACGACGTCGAGCGTGCAGCGGTTCACGCTGCCGGACGACAACGTCATCAAGTCCGAGACGGCAAAGATCTTCAAGAGGAACGGCTGGACCAAGAACTCGGTCAAGCTGGCCGAGGGCCTGGGCCTGGGCCGGACGCCGGTGCCGGTCCCGACGAAGCTCGGCGACCCCTCGACGATCAAGCACGTCTTCCTGATCGTCAAGGAGAACCGGACCTACGACCAGGTCTTCGGTGACATCCCGCAGGGCAACGGCGACCCGTCGCTGACCCAGTTCGGCGAGAACGTGACGCCGAACCAGCACGCGATGGCCAAGCAGTTCGGGCTGTACGACAACACGTACGACATCGGCACCAACTCGGCCGAGGGTCACAACTGGCTGATGCAGGCCGACAACCCGGAGTACACCGAGTCCTCGGCCGGCGAGTACGTACGCAGCTACGACACCGAGGACGACGCTCTCGGCCACCAGCGGACCGGCTTCCTCTGGAGCGGTGCGCAGGCGGCGGGCAAGTCCGTGCGAAACTTCGGCGAGTTCCACCAGTTCCTGACCAAGCCGGCGGACGCGACCTGGCAGAACCTGTACTGCGACAGCAAGAACATGGAGGCGAACGGTCAGGACACCGCCTACACCCTGAAGTCGTCCTCGCCGATCCCGTCGCTCAACGACGTGTCGGTGTCCGGCTACCCGAAGTACGACCTCAGCGTCCCGGACGTCTACCGGGCCCAGATCTGGAAGCGTGACTTCGAGAAGAACGGGCCGGCGAACCTGAACATGTTCTGGCTCTCCAGCGACCACACCGGCGGTCCGGCGAGCGCGGCCGCCCAGGTCGCGGACAACGACCTCGCGGTCGGCAAGATCGTCGACACGATCTCTCACAGCAAGTACTGGAAGGACTCGGCGATCTTCGTTGTCGAGGACGACTCCCAGGCCGGCCTCGACCACATCGACGGCCACCGGGCCCCGATCCAGATCATCAGCCCCTGGGCCCAGCACGGCACCGTCGACAGCCGCTACTACTCCCAGATCACGATGATCCGCACCATCGAGCAGATCCTCGGGATCCACCCGATGAACCAGAAGGACAGCGCGGCCAGCCCGATGCGTGGGGCCTTCACCGAGGAGCCGGACTTCACGCCGTTCACCGCTGTGCCCAACCGGACCCCGCTGACCGATGGTGTGAAGACCGCGCCTTCCTGCGGCCTGGACACCCCGGCGCCGCAGAACCCCAAGGCAGCGGCCGTGCCGTCGGCGGCGGTGCCGGCGGACATGCAGGCGGTCGCGACGAAGTGGGACAACTGGAAGACGAAGCAGCGGCTGACCGGTCCCAACGCCAAGCCCGACTTCGCGAACCCCGCTCAGATGAACCACCTCACGTGGTACGAGACGCACGGCTGGAGCAAGCCGTACCCCGGCGAGAAGAAGATCTTCGCGCCGGAGGACGTGCCGGGCGCGTACATCCCGTCGCCGGAGTCGGACGGCTGACGGCTGACAGCTGACAGCTGACAGCTGACAGCTGACGGCTGACGGCTGACGGCTGACGGCTGACGGCTGCTTGATCGCGTGAAGGGGCCCCTGACCGGCGGTGATGCCGGTCAGGGGCCTTCGCGGTCCGCTGAACCAGGTCCAGGTCCCGGTGATAATTCGGCTGCGCCACCGAGGGCGGGCGCGCATGATCGGGAAGTCGGCGGTCGTGCCGGAGGCGGAAGAAGGAACGGGGCGTGAGCGTGAGTGTGGTGACTGGTGTCGTGCTGCGGCGGGCCGATGCAGGGGACGCGCGGGATGCCGCCGACGTGTGGTTGCGGTCCTTCGCCGCCGCGCTGCCGGGCGTCGTGAGGCCGCACTCCGACGACGCGGTGCGCGCCTGGTTCCAGGAGGTGGTGGTGCCGCGGCAGGAGACCTGGGTCGCCGAGGCCGGCGATGGCAGCGGCGTCGTGGGGGTCATGGTGCTCGACGACGACATGCTGGAGCAGTTGTACCTCGCCCCGGACTGGCGCGGGCGCGGCCTCGGCGACCGCTTCGTCGCCCTCGCCAAGGAGCGCAGGCCGCAGGGCCTTTCCCTGTGGACCTTCCAGGTCAACCGTCCCGCCCACCGCTTCTACGAGCGCCACGGCTTCATGGCCGCCGAGTACACCGACGGCAGCGGGAACGAGGAGCGGGAGCCGGACGTGCGGTACGTGTGGCGGCCGTGAGTCCGGGCCCAGACGGCTAACGCCGGGCGTACTTGTCCGTCGCGGCCACCAGGGCTTCCACCACGCCCGGTGCTCCCGAGTCGTGACCGGCCTCGTCGACGACGGTCAACTCGCTGTCCGGCCAGGCCCGGTGGAGGCGCCAGGGGGTGCCGAGGAGGTTGCCGAAGTCGAGGCCGCCCTGGACGAGGGTGCCGGGAATGCCCTTGAGCCTGTGGGCGTCGCCCAGCACCACGCCCTCGTCGTTGCCGTCGCCGAGGAAGTGGTCGTTGCCGAAGTAGTGCGTGACCGTACGGGCGAAGCCCATGCGGAACGCGGGGTCCTCGTAGCGCTCGACGGAGCGGGGCGGAGCGGGGATGGTCGCCGTCTCCCAGTCGGTCCAGGCGCGAGCGGCCCGCTCGCGCACCGCCGGGTCGGGCGACTCGATCAGCCGGTTGAAGGCGGCGGCGAGGTTTCCGGCGCGGTCCGGCACGGGCAGCTCGGCGAGGAACCGCTCGAAGGCCTCGGGGAAGACCCTTCCCAGGCCGTGGGTCAGCAGGGTCACCTCGGCGTTGGAGCCGGTCGCGACCCCTGTCAGCACCAGCTCTGAGACCACGCCGGGATGCGTCTGCGCGTAACGCAGCGCCAGCACCGATCCCCACGAAGCGCCCCACACCAGCCACCGCTCGACGCCCAGGTGCCGCCGCAGCAGCTCCAGGTCGGCCATCAGGTGCGCGGTCGTGTTGACGCTCATGTCGGTGCCGTACGCGCTCGCGTGCGGCGTGGAACGACCACAGCCGCGCTGGTCGAGCAGCACGATCCGGTACACGGCCGGATCGCAGTAGCGCCGGTGGCCCGGCGTGCACCCGGAGCCCGGCCCGCCGTGCAGCATCACCGCCGGCTTGCCGCGGGGGTTGCCGCAGACCTCCCAGTACACGCGGTTGCCGTCGCCGACGTCGAGCATGCCCTGGTCGTACGGTTCGATCTCCGGATACAGGCCCATCGGGGCACCGTAACGGGCGCACGGCGGCCTCGTCGCCTCATTTCCCAGGTGGCCAGGCGCTATCCCACCGGAAGCCCCGCCGCTCGGGCCGCGGTCCGCAGGACGTCCCGGAGCATGCCGGGGGTTAGTTTGCCGGTGAAGGTGTTGCGCTGGCTGACGTGGAAGCAGCCGAAGAGGTCGAGGCCGTCGAGGGACACCCGGGTGCCGTGGGCGAAGGGCGGGCGGGGGCGGGGTACCGGCCAGCCGGCTTCGGCGAAGGCCGGAAGGGCCGCCTGCCAGCCGAAGGCGCCCAGGACGACCGCGGCGCGGAGGGTGGGGCGCAGCAGGGTCAGTTCCTGGACCAGCCAGGGGCGGCAGGTGTCGCGTTCGCCGGGGGTGGGCTTGTTGGCGGGGGGCGCGCAGTGCACGGGTGCGGTGACGCGTACCCCGTACAGCTCCAGGCCGTCGTCGGCGGAGGTGGAGGTGGGCTGGGAGGCCAGGCCCAGCTCGTACAGCGTCTCGTACAGCACGTCGCCGGAGCGGTCACCGGTGAATATGCGGCCGGTGCGGTTGCCGCCGTGCGCCGCCGGGGCCAGTCCGACGATCAGCAGGCGGGCGTCCGCCGGTCCGTAGCCCGGTACCGGACGGCCCCAGTAGGTCCAATCGGCGAACGCGGCCCGCTTGGTGCGGGCCACTTCCTCCCGCCAGGCGACCAGCCGCGGGCAGGCCCGACAGCAGGCGATCCGCTCGTCGAGGGTGGCGAGGGTGTTGCTGTCCATGGCTCCACGGTAATTACCTCCGGGCCGGAGCGGTCGGGCCGCTAAGGTCGGACACATGGCTTCACAGGACGACCGAGACGTGGATCCGAAGACCGCCGCCGCCGTCGCCGCCGCCGAGGCGGCCGGGCCGGCGAGCGGGGAGAACGTGCGGATCGACAGCTGGATCTGGGCCGTCCGGCTGGTCAAGACCCGCTCCGTCGGCGCCACCGCGTGCCGGGGCGGGCATGTCCGGGTGAACGGGGAGCGGGTGAAGCCCGCCCACTCGGTGCGCGTCGGCGACGAGGTGCGGCTGCGGCACGAGGGCCGCGAGCGGATCGTCGTAGTCAAGCGGCTGATCCGCAAGCGCGTGGGCGCTCCCATCGCCGTCCAGTGCTACGTCGACAACTCCCCGCCGCCCCCGCCCCGCGAGGCCGTCGCCCCGATCGGCATCCGCGACCGCGGCACCGGCCGCCCGACCAAGCGCGACCGCCGCGAGCTGGAACGCCTGCGGGACCTGGGCGGTCCGGGTGGTTCCGGAGGCGGCCAGGAGAGCCGTCCCAAGGGGCGGTGACGCCGGTCCGGGCGCGCCGCGGTCAGGACGGCCGCGCCCGTCACGCCTGCCGCCGCACCAGCCGCAGCAGCTGTGCGTTGTGGTCCCGCCGCGCCCAGGCGATGACCGCCAGCGGCACGATCAGGACGATCGGAGTCGCCGCGTTCTGCCCGTCGAAGGCGGTCATCTGCACGATGAACGCCCCCACCATCAGCGCGCTCAGCGCCACCGCCGACACCGACTGGAGCACCGGGACCAGCAGCGCCACGCCCCCGGCCAGCTCCAGCACCCCGATGCTGTACATGCCCGCACTCCCCCAGCCCATCTCGTCGAAGATCTCGACCGCCGTCGGATGCGCGATGAGCTTGGGCAGCGCACTGGCGAACACGAAGAACAGCCCGAGCAGCACCTGCACGACCCGCAGCGCCACACGGGCCGCGCGGCGGCCGGAGGCGGACGGCTCGGCGGTGACGGACGACGGGACGGCAGTGGTGGTCGCGGTGGATGCGATGGGCGCGGTGCGCTCGGACATGTGGGTCTCCCTGTGCGGTGATGAGGAGCGGCTGTGGTGCTTTCGCAGGGGTAGACCGGGCCGCGCCCCGGAACTCATCGCTGTCCGGGCTCCGTCAAGGACGCTCCTTCCGCACCTCCGGCACCGCCCTCACCCACATCCCGTCCTCGGTCAGATACCTGTCCACCCTCAGGCCCGCCTCCGCCAGCGCCTCCTCGAACTCCTCCTTGGTCAGCGGCCGGGACCGGAAGGTCTGGGTCCAGGTCGCGTCCGGGAACACGTACTCCGCGCGCACCCTGTTCACCCCGTCCCCGACCGGCTCGGCCGACAGGATCCGCACCGTGAAACCTGCCGGGTCCATCCGCTCGCGCGGCACATTGATGTGGTAGTCGCCGCCCTCCCGCTGGATCAGTACGCAGCCGCCCTCCGCGACATGCCGTGCGCAGGTGCGCAGCAGCCCTCGCCGTACCTCGGGGTCGCCCGTGTGCACCAGGAACGACGCGAGCACCACGGCGTCGAAGGTCTCCCCCGCGTCCAGGCTCTCGATGGGGCTGCATATGGTCCGCGCCCCGCGCACCCGCTCCAGCATGTCCGGTGACTCGTCCACCGCCGTGACCGTGAAGCCGCGCTCCATCAGCGGACGGGTCACGCGGCCCACACCGCAGCCCAGCTCCAGGATGTGCGCGCCCGCGGGCACGGCCGCGGCGATGACGTCCGGCTCGCTCCCCACGGGCAGCCGCGCGTACAGCTCCACCGCGCAGCCGTCCGGCGTGATCGCTCCCGGTCCCGTCCCCTGATGACCCTCGCGCATTCTCAGCTCCATGCCCGAACAACGGCCCGCCTCCGCACAGCCGTTCCCCTCCCGGCCTGGTTCACCCGTCCGAGTGAGGCCAGCACGGCTTTGGAGTGCGGCCCGCGCGAGAGTTACGTTCCAAGGAGGAGTGGAGATCGGCGATGCGTACAGGCAGTGAACCCGCCACCGCGCGCAGTGCCCTGCGGGCGCGGTTCTGGCTGAGTGTGTGGGGGCTGGTCTGGGCAAGCTTCGGCACGGTGATCTTCGTGCTGCTCGGACGGCCCGGTTGGGCGGCGGCCTGCGGGGTGCTGTGGCTGGTGATGGCCGTCGACTTCATGGTGATCGTCCGGCACCTGCGGCAGGGTCCGCACTACCAGCCGGGGCGGGACGTACCGCCGTACTGGCCGCCGGACGACCGGCAGCGCTAGCCGCCGGCCGCGCGGAGGATGGCCCGCCGCGGGCGGGCCTCAGGTGTCGAACCGCGCCCGTTGCAGGTACTCCGGGTTCGGGTCCAGCGCGGCAGCCAGCCGGAAGTGGCGCCTGGCCTCGTCGGGGCGGCCCTGCCGCTCATAGGTGCGGGCGAGCGCGAAGTGCGCGTACGCGTTGTCCGGTTCACGCTCCAGCACGATGGTGAACTCCAGCTCCGCGGGCCGGAGCTGGGCGGCCGCGAAGAAGGCGCGGGCCCGCAGCAGCCGGGCCGAGGTGTTCTCTGGATGGGCTGCTATGACCCGGTCGAGCAGCTTGACCGCGCCCCGCGGGTCCCGCGCGGCGAGCAGCTTCTCGGCGGCGCGGTAGTCGATGACGTGAGTCTCCGGAGTACGTTCGGGCACGACTACTTCCTTCCCTGGCCGAGGTGGTTCAACGCCCCGGCCGGGCAGCCCTATTCCTGGGTTCCCTGCTCCCGGTGCGCCCGACGGGGCGCGTGCGCCCTGCGGACCAGCTCCGCCCAGACCTCCCGCACCCGTCGCTCGAGCCGCTCCAACGGTACGTCGTTGTCGATCACGACGTCCGCGATCTCCAGGCGCTTCTCACGGGTCGCCTGCGCGGCCATGCGCGCACGTGCGTCCTCCTCGGTCATCCCGCGCAGCCGCAGGAGCCGGTCCAGTTGGGTCGCGGGGCTGGCGTCCACGACGATCACAAGGTCGTAGAGCGGGGCCAGGCCGTTCTCCGTGAGGAGCGGGACGTCGTGGACCACGACGGCGTCCTCGGCGGCGGCCTCCTCCAGTTCGCGGGAGCGGGCGCCCACCAGGGGGTGCACGATCGAGTTCAGGACGGCCAGCTTCCCGGAGTCGGCGAAGACGAGAGAACCCAGCCTGGGCCGGTCCAGGCTCCCGTCGGCGGTCAGCACGTCCGGGCCGAAGGCCTCGACGACCGCCGCGAGGCCGGGCGTGCCCGGAGCGACGACCTCGCGCGCGATGCGGTCGGCGTCGATCAACACCGCCCCGCACTCCACGAGCAGCCGCGACACCTCGCTCTTACCGGCACCGATGCCCCCGGTGAGGCCCACTTTCAGCATGAGCGGCAGCTTAGGCCCTGTCCCCGGCGGCCCGCCCGCCGGGCGGGCACCACCTCTCGCCCTCCCCCGTCGGCTCACGCCCTCCGCGTCAGTTCTCGCCCTCCCGCTCCGCCAGGAAGCGTTCGAACTCGCGGCCGATCTCGTCCGCCGACGGGATCTCGACGGGCTCGGCGAGCATGTTGCCCCGGGTCTCCGCGCCGGCCGCGGCGTCGTACTGGTGCTCGAGGCCCTGGACGAGGGAGGTGAGCTCCTCGTCGCCCTCACGGATCTGCCGGTCGATCTCGGTCTGGGTGCGGTGGGCCTCGTTGCGCAGGGAGTGGGCGACGTTCGGCAGGACCAGCCCGGTGGCCGAGGTGATGGCCTCCAGGGCCGTCAGCGCCGCGTCGGGGTACGGGGAGCGCGCGATGTAGTGCGGCACGTGCGCGGCCACGCCCAGCACGTCGTGCCCGGCCTCCATCAGGCGGTACTCCAGCAGCGCCTCCGCGCTGCCCGGCACCTGCGCCTCCTCGAAGGGGCTGCGGTGGCCCGGTACCAGGTCACTGCGGTTGCCGTGCGGGGTCAGGCCCACCGGGCGGGTGTGCGGGACGCCCATGGGGATGCCGTGGAAGTTCACCGACAGGCGTACGCCGAGACGCTCGACGATCTGCCGTACAGCCGCCGCGAAACGCTCCCACTCCACGTCGGGCTCGGGCCCGGACAGCAGCAGGAACGGCGCGCCGGTGGCGTCCTGGACCAGACGCACCTCGATGCCCGGCACCTCGTACTCGGTCCAGCGGTCCCGCTGGAACGTCAGCAGCGGGCGGCGGGCCCGGTAGTCCACGAGCCGGTCGTGGTCGAAGCGCGCCACGACCTGGTGGGGCTGCGAGTCCAGCAGCCGATCGACGATCTGGTCGCCGGTCTCCCCCGCGTCGATGTATCCGTCGAAGTGGTAGAGCAGGACAAGACCGGCCGACTCCTGGGCGAGCGCCATGTCGACGACGGCCAGACCCTTCGGCTCCCATGCGTACAAACCCTGCGGATCAAGCACTGTGTGACCGCCCCTCCTCGTATTCGTAGGTTCACAACGAGCTGTGGGACGTTCGCATTCCCCACCGGCGCCAAGTGGTCGCGACCCACTCCGAACAGCCCGAAGGGCCGCACCCGGAACGGGTGCGGCCCTTCAAGTCATCGGCTGAGCCTCAGCGGCTGGGCCCCTGTACGGGAGCTCAGCTCTGGCCGCCGGCCAGCTTCTCGCGGAGCGCGGCCAGCGCCTCGTCCGACGCCAGGGCGCCGGAGGTGTCGCCACCCTCGGAGGAGTACGAACCGCCGGACGCGGCCGGAGCGGCGGCCTCGCCACCCTCGGCGGCGGCAGCGGCGTCCGCCTCGCGGGACTTGATGACCTGCTGCTGGTGCTGCTCGAAGCGGGACTGCGCCTCGGCGTACTGGCGCTCCCACTCCTCGCGCTGCTTCTCGTAGCCCTCGAGCCAGTCGTTGGTCTCGGGGTCGAAGCCCTCGGGGTAGATGTAGTTGCCCTGGTCGTCGTAGGACGCGGCCATGCCGTACAGGGTCGGGTCGAACTCGACCGCGGACGGGTCGGCACCGAAGGACTCGTTGGCCTGCTTCAGCGAGAGGCTGATGCGGCGACGCTCGAGGTCGATGTCGATGACCTTGACGAAGATCTCGTCGTTGACCTGGACGACCTGCTCCGGGATCTCCACGTGGCGCTCGGCCAGCTCGGAGATGTGCACCAGACCCTCGATGCCCTCGTCCACGCGGACGAACGCACCGAACGGAACCAGCTTCGTGACCTTGCCGGGCACGACCTGACCGATCTGGTGGGTGCGGGCGAACTGCTGCCACGGGTCTTCCTGGGTCGCCTTCAGCGACAGGGAGACGCGCTCGCGGTCCATGTCGACGTCGAGGACCTCGACGGTGACCTCCTGGCCGACCTCGACAACCTCGGACGGGTGGTCGATGTGCTTCCAGGACAGCTCGGAGACGTGGACCAGACCGTCGACGCCACCCAGGTCCACGAAGGCACCGAAGTTGACGATCGAGGAGACCACACCGGAGCGGACCTGACCCTTCTGGAGGGTCGTGAGGAACGTCTGGCGGACCTCGGACTGGGTCTGCTCCAGCCAGGCACGGCGGGACAGGACCACGTTGTTGCGGTTCTTGTCCAGCTCGATGATCTTGGCCTCGAGCTCCTTGCCGACGTACGGCTGGAGGTCGCGGACACGGCGCATCTCGACGAGGGACGCCGGCAGGAAGCCACGGAGGCCGATGTCGAGGATGAGACCACCCTTGACGACCTCGATGACGGTACCGGTGACGATGCCGTCCTCTTCCTTGATCTTCTCGATGGTGCCCCAGGCGCGCTCGTACTGGGCGCGCTTCTTCGAGAGGATCAGGCGGCCTTCCTTGTCCTCCTTCTGGAGGACCAGGGCCTCGATCTCGTCGCCGACGGCCACGACCTCGTTCGGGTCGACGTCGTGCTTGATCGAGAGCTCGCGGCTCGGGATGACACCTTCGGTCTTGTAACCGATGTCGAGCAGGACCTCGTCCCGGTCGACCTTCACGATGACGCCGTCGACGATGTCGCCGTCGTTGAAGTACTTGATCGTCTCGTCGATCGCTGCGAGGAAGGCTTCCTCGTTACCGATGTCGTTGACCGCTACCTGCGGGGTGGTGGCGGTGGTCTCGGTGCTGCTCGTCATGTGGGAAAGGGCTCCGGTACGGACATTGAAGTCGTAGGCACTGCTTACGCCGGGAGCCCGTTTCGCTCTGTAGAAGCCGGACAGCCAAGGAAGCGTCACATGAAACCACTGGTGGCGCCTCGACAACCGAGGGGACATACAACAGATGCGAGCGCAGCCTGCTCCGTCTGAGGCGCGCAGGCCCGCAGCGCAACTTGTAGCATACGGGGGCAGCCGGACATGGTCAATGCGCGAAGCCGCACAGCCGGGACAGATCGCCTCATATCCGGCAGAAAACCCGTCTCCCGAGGCCATGCCGACCCGAGCGAGTCCCTGTGTTGACAGCGCCGGGACCGGCCGGACGGGAGAGCCCGCAGATTAGTACGAGGGAGCCGATCATCCAAGAGCCAGCACCGTCCGAACAGTTCGAACCGGCCGAACCGGAGGCCACCCGGCGCGAGGCCGGTGCCGCGGAGAGCTCCCGGGCCAACCGGGGCTGGTGGGACCGCAACGCGGACGAGTACCAGATCGAGCACGGCACGTTCCTCGGCGACGACCGTTTCGTGTGGGGCCCGGAGGGCCTGGACGAGGTGGAGGCGGGGCTGCTCGGCGACCCCGAGGACCTCAAGGACAAGGACGTCCTGGAGATCGGGGCCGGCGCGGCCCAGTGCTCGCGCTGGCTGGCCGGGCAGGGCGCGCGCCCGGTCGCCCTGGACCTGTCGCACCGCCAGCTCCAGCACGCGCTGCGCATCGGCGGAGGGTTTCCGCTGGTGTGCGCCGACGCGGGCGCGCTGCCGTTCGCGGAGGGCTCCTTCGACCTGGCGTGCTCGGCCTACGGGGCGCTGCCGTTCGTCGCCGACCCGCGCGCGGTGCTGCGGGAGGTACGCCGGGTGCTGCGGCCGGGCGGGCGGCTCGTGTTCTCGGTGACGCATCCGATCCGCTGGGCGTTCCCGGACGAGCCCGGCCCGGAAGGGCTGTCGGTGTCCGGCTCCTACTTCGACCGCACGCCGTACGTCGAGCAGGACGAGGACGGCCGCGCGGTGTACGTCGAGCACCACCGGACCGTCGGGGACCGGGTGCGCGACGTGGTGGCGTCGGGCTTCCGGCTGGTGGACCTGGTCGAGCCGGAGTGGCCGGTCTGGAACACCTCCGAGTGGGGCGGCTGGTCGCCGCTGCGCGGGGGCCTGATCCCGGGAACGGCGATCTTCGTCTGCGTACGGGACTGAATGCGGGAGTGAGTGCGGGACCGAGTGACCGAGTGCGGGAGTACGGGACTGAGCGCGTGATCCGCCACGACGAGCTGGGCGCGCTGCCGGTGCGCGGCGCGCTGCCGGCCCTTCACGAGGCCCTGGACGGTCACGGGACCACGGTCCTGGTGGCGCCGCCCGGCACGGGCAAGACCACGCTGGTGCCACTGGAGCTGGCCGGGCTGCTGGGCGAGGGGCCCGCGCGGCGGGTGGTCGTGGCCGAGCCGCGGCGGATCGCGGCGCGTGCGGCGGCCCGGCGGATGGCGTGGCTGCTGGGCGAGAAGGTCGGCGAGAGCGTCGGCTACACCGTGCGCGGGGAGCGTGTCGTCGGGCGCCACGCGCGCGTGGAGGTCGTCACGACCGGTGTGCTGCTCCAGCGGCTCCAGCGGGACCAGGAGCTGGCGGGCGTCGACGTGGTGGTGCTCGACGAGTGCCACGAGCGGCATCTGGACGCGGACACGGTGGCGGCGTTCCTGTGGGACGTACGCGAGGCGCTGCGGCCCGAACTGCGTCTGGTGGCCGCCTCGGCCACCACGGACGCGCGGGTGTGGGCGCGGGTGCTGGGCGGGGCGCCGGTGGTCGAGGCGCACGGCGTGTCGCATCCGGTGGAGGCGGTGTGGGCGCCGCCGGCCCGGCCGGTACGGCCGCCGCACGGGATGCGGGTGGACCCCGCGCTGCTGACGCACGTGGCGTCGGTGGTGCGGCGGGCGCTGGCCGAGCGCGCGGGGGACGTGCTGTGCTTCCTGCCGGGCGTGGGCGAGATCGGGCGGGTCGCGGGTCTGCTGGGGGATCTCGGGGACGTGGACGTGCTCCAGGTGCACGGGCGGGCGCCGGCGGACGTGCAGGACGCGGTGCTGGTGCCGGGGCGCCGGCGCCGCGTGGTGCTCGCGACCTCGGTCGCCGAGTCGTCGCTGACGGTGCCCGGGGTGCGGGTGGTCGTCGACTCGGGGCTCGCGCGGGAGCCCCGCGTGGACCACGCGCGCGGGCTGAGCGCGCTGACGACGGTACGGGCCTCGCGGGCCTCCGGGCGGCAGCGGGCGGGGCGTGCCGGACGCGAGGCGCCGGGTGCGGTGTACCGGTGCTGGGCGGAGGCCGAGGAGGCGCGTCTGCCCGCCTATCCCGCGCCGGAGATCAAGGTGGCCGATCTGACGGCCTTCGCCCTTCAGGCGGCCTGCTGGGGCGATCCGGACGCCTCCGGCCTCGCGTTGCCGGACCCGCCGCCGGGCGGGGCGATGGCGGCGGCGCGGGCGGTGCTGACGGCCGTCGGCGCGGTGGACTCCGCCGGGCGGGCCACGGACCGGGGGCGGTCGCTGGCGCGCCTGGGAGTGCATCCGCGGCTGGGGCGGGCCCTGCTGGACGCGTCCGCCGCCGGCGGGGCCGAGCGGGCCGCCGAGGTCGTCGCACTGCTGAGCGAGGAGCTGCCCCGGGAGTACGGGAACGATCTCGCCGCGGCTCTGCGTGCTGCCCGGCGCGGCGGTGACGCGTACGCGGCACGGTGGCGGACGGAGGTCCGGCGACTGCGGGCCGCCGTGTCGGAGGTCTCCGACAGGTCCACCCGGCCCGCCCCCTCACGGACAGACCGCGAGGCCGAGGCGGTGGGCCCGGAGGGGGAGGCCGCGGCGGAACGGCTGTCCGGCGCCGGGGCCGTGAGCGTCCCCCGACGGGGGGCCACCGGGGATACGAGCCTCGCCGGGCTCCGGCCGGGGACCGCCGGGGATACCGGCCTCGCCGGGCTCCGGCCCGCACACTCAGGAACCGACCGTGAAGCGGACGCGGGAGCACTGTCCGGTGGCGGCAGCCGAGCGGAGGGCGCCGGGAGCGTGGGGCTTGTGGGGCTTGTTGCCGCTCTTGCGTTCCCGGAGCGGGTGGCCCGGCTCGACGGTGGTTCGTATCTCATGGTCTCCGGGACCCGGGCGGAACTCACGGACGGGTCCCCGCTGTGGGGCGCGCCCTGGATCGCCGTCGCCGTGGCCGATCGGCCGGTGGGCAGGCGGCACGCGCGCGTGCAGCTCGCCGCGGTCGTCGACGAGGACGTCGCCCGGCTCGCGGCCGGGGCGCTCCGCGCGGAACAGGACGAGGTGCGCTGGGGCGACGGGGACGTCGTCGCGCGACGGGTCGAGCGGCTGGGGGCCGTGGAACTGGCGGTGCGGCCCCTGGCGGACGCCGAGCCCGGTCTCGTACGAGCGGCGCTGCTCGACGGATTGCGACAGGAAGGGTTCGGGCTGCTGCGCTGGTCGGCGGAGGCGGACGCGCTGCGGCAGCGGCTCGCCTTCCTGCGCCGGCACCTCGGCGAGCCCTGGCCCGACGTGTCCGACGACGCGCTGCACGCGCGCGTGGACGAGTGGCTGGAACCGGAGCTCGGGCGGGCCAGGCGGCGAGCGGACCTGGCGCGGATCGACGCCGGACAGGCGCTGGCCCGGCTGCTGCCCTGGGCCTCCGGTGACGCCGTCCGGCTGGACGAGCTCGCCCCGGAACGACTCACCGTGCCCAGCGGGTCCCGGATCCGGGTCGACTACGCGGATCCCGAACGGCCCGTGCTCGCCGTGAAGCTCCAGGAGATGTTCGGCCTGGACGACTCGCCCACGGTCGCCGGGGTCCCGGTCCTGGTGCACCTCCTCTCCCCGGCCGGGCGTCCCGCCGCCGTCACCGCCGACCTCGCCTCCTTCTGGCGGACCGGCTACCGGGACGTACGGGCGGAGCTGCGCGGGCGGTATCCGAAGCACCCCTGGCCCGAGGACCCGGCGTCCGCGGAGCCGACCCGGCACACCAACGCCCGGCTCAGGCGCTGACCGGTGTGGGGCTCCGTTCGGCTTCCGCCCTCCGGGCGGGGGCCGGGCTGACGGTCATCGGACATCATGAGGGCGCCCCGCCGCTGTGGCGGGGCGCCCTCATGATGTCCAGGCCGGTGCTACTACGAGGATGCCGACGGGCTGGGGGACGGCTCGGCCGAGGTGTCGGCCGCCGCCACCTTCAGCTCCACGGTCAGCGTCGCGCCGCCGGCCGTGGTGATGCGCAGCAGGAACGTGCCGGTGGTGTCGTCCGCGTACAACTTCGGCAGCTTCAGCAGGCCGCCTGCATCCGTCTGAAGGTCCTTCAGGGTGCGCACGGGCTTGCCGTCGGCGTCCTTGAAGTAGGGGCCCTTGTCGTTCTGGGTGGGGTCGTCGGCCGACTTGACGAGGGTGGCGGTGGCCGCGACCCGGTCCGCGACCGCGCCCTTGTAGGTGGCCTTGACCTCGAGCTGGTCGGCGAACTCGCCGCCCGGGGTGCAGACCAGCGCGGTGCCGGTCGTGCGGGTGAGGGCGTCGGCGGCGCGCACGGTGACCGTTGCCGTGTAGTCGACGCCGGGGAGCGTACGACCGACGACCGCCGCCCGGACGGTGAAGTCGCCCGTCTTCTCGCCGGCCCGGAGCGCGGGTGCGACGGCCACGCCGGCGGCGTCGGTGGTGACGGTGGCGACCTTTTCGCCGCCGGTGAAGGCGGCGTCCGTGTCACCGGTGATCGTGAACCGGATCCGCACCTTGCCGACGGCCTTGCCGTCCCTGGTCACGGCACGGGTGCTGATCTTCTCCGCGAACGCGTCGCCGGCCATGGCGGTGAGCTTGCCCGTGCCCGCGTCCTGGAGGTGGTGCACGGTGTCGGTCGCGGTGGGAGGCGCGGTGGGCGTGCCCGGGGTGGACGGCGGGGTCGGCTCGGACGGCTGAGCCGGTTGGGACGGCTGGGCCGGGCTCGGACTCGCGGACCCGCCGCCCTGCTTGCCGGGCGCGGTGGGCTTGCCGGAACTGCCGGAGCCGCCAGGGCTGCCGGCACCCCCGGAACCGCCGGGCTTGTCGCTCGCCCTCGGGGCAGGCGGCTGCGGCGTCGGACTGGGGTCCGCGCCGGGGGTGTGGTCGCTGCGGTGGGACGGCAGGGGGCCGGTCCCGTCCGGGACGGAGTGGCTGCCCTTGCGGTAGAACTCCAGCCACGTCAGGACGGTGTTCAGATAGTCCGTCGAGTTGTTGTAGCTGAGGATCGCGCTCCGGAGGTCGCCGTCGGTGGACAGGTCCCAGCCGTTGCGGCACAGGTAGTGGCCGGCGGCGAGGGCGGCGTCGTAGACGTTGTTGGGGTCCTTCTTGCCGTCGCCGTTGCCGTCGCGGCCCGCCCAGGCCCAGGTGGAGGGGATGAACTGCATGGGGCCGACCGCGCGGTCGTACCTGCTGTCCCCGTCGTACTGGCCGTGGTCGGTGTCGCTGATGTGGGCGAAGCCGTTGCCGTCGAGGACCGGGCCGAGGATCGGGGACACCGTGGTGCCGTCGGCGCCGACGTTGCCGCCGCGGGCGTGTCCGGACTCGACCTTGCCTATGGCGGCGAGCAGTTGCCAGGGCAGGTTGCAGCCCGGCTTGGACGCGCGCAGTTCGGCCTCGGCCTTCTTGTAGGCGTCGAGCACGGTGGCGGGTATGCCGGACTCGGCCGGGCCCTTGGAGATCGGGGTGCCGACGACGGGCGCCGGGCTGGGGCTGTTGAGGGGCGGCAGGTCCGTGTAGTACGGCGAACCGCCGGTCGCGCTGCCGTCGGCGTTCCCGTCGGGCTGGGGCGTCGCCTCGGCGGAGGCCTGTCTGCCGTGGTCGTCGACGGTGACGCCGGGAGCCTGCGAGGCAGACAGAGCCGCGACCGCCGCTGCGGCCACGGCCGTGGTTGCCGCTCCCTTGCGCAGCCTGCTGCCGAAATGCGCCGCCATAGAGTGAGCCCCTCCTGTGGACGCCCGGGCGCCCGTCTCTGTCTGTCCGTTCGCCCTGGTGTGACGATCGACCCGTGTGACTGGTTGCCCTCGCGGAGCCGCACGGTTGACGAATCCAGGTGACCCTACGACAACTTCCTTCTCATAGGGACCCGTTCGCGCCCGATTTTCACCGGTTGGCCACGACTGGTTAACGGGTGCGCCCCTCGCGTGACGCGCATACTGGACGGCGATGATCACACGGGCCCGCCGGCCCGGTCGACGCGCGCCAGGAGGAGCACCGTTGCCGTTCACTCTTAGCCATGCGGCGGCCGTACTGCCGGCGGTGCGCGGCGACGGAAGGGGGCGGGGCCGGCTGGTCCCGTCGGTGCTCGTGGCGGGCTCCTTCGCGCCCGATCTGACCTATTACACGGCGGGAGTTGTGCCCGGGGCGATGGAGTTCGGCGCGGTCACGCACTCCTTCGCCGGGGTCTTCACCCTCGATGTGCTCGTCGCCTGGCTGCTGGTCGGGGTGTGGCTGCTGCTGCGCGAGCCGCTCGTCGCACTGCTGCCGCGCGCGCGTCAGGGGCGGACGGCTTCGCTGACGCGGTGCGGTACGCCCTGGACGCGGCCGCGCCCGGCGTCGGTGCCGTGGTGGTACGCCTCCGCCGCGCTGGGCGCGCTGACGCACGTGGTGTGGGACGCGTTCACCCACCACGACCGGTGGGGGATGCGGCTGTTCCCTGTGCTGGGCCGAGAGTTGGCCGGGGCACCTGCCTACTGGTACCTGCAGTACGGCAGCTCGGCGGTGGCGGCCGTCGTGATCGCCGGGTTCCTGGTGTACGCGCTGCGGCGGGCTCCGGCGGGTGAGCCGCTGGGGGTCCCCGAGCTGTCGGTACGGGACCGGCGGCGGGCCTTCGCCGTGATCGCGGTCTGCGCGGTCGCCGGTGCCGTGCAGCGGACCTGGCAGTGGTGGACGGGCCGGGGGTCGACGGCCGCTCTCTGGGAACTGATTCCGACCCTGTGCTTCGGCGCGGGCGCGGGCCTGGCCGTGGGCCTGCCCCTGTACGCCCTGGACGTCAGGCTCCGTCGTAGTGCCCGGGCTCCGGGCGGCGGGGACGGTGTGGCCGGGCCGGACGGAGCGATCGGTTCCAGCCATGAGGGGGACTGTGCCGGTGCGGGTGCCTCCGGCGGTCGCGGCGGTGGGAGCGGTTCAGTGTCCGCAGGTTAGCCGGTCCCGTCATGTGAGGCCGGTTCGGTCGGTCTCAGTGGTTCCGGCGGTTCTGGCGGGGGCGGTGTCCGGGCGGGCCGCCCGGCCTGTCGCCGGTGGTGGTCACGGTGGCGACGAAGACGGTGACGCTGCGCACGGGGCGAGGTCGGTGCAGCGGGGAGAGGAACAGCGCGAGGTAGCCGCGCGCGGTGTCCGCCCACAAGCACCAGGGGGGTGTCTCCCCCAGGACGGGATCGCCGGGGCCGCACCGGTCCCGGAGTCCGCTCGCGGCACGGCGCAGGGTCGCCGTCAGATCCGCGGGAACGCGAGCCGTACTGGCGTCGGCCGCGACGGGCCGGACCGACGGAGGTGGCCCTGAGGGAACCTCGCCCATGTCCGCCCGTATCACCGCCGGTCGGCGGTTGAGCATGCGTATACCCATGCCCGCATCCTGTCGGCCACGGCGCACGGCTGCGCCTCCGCGGGGTCCACGTGAGTGACGAGCCCTGCCGCGTGTGCGCCACGGGAGGGAACCCCCCGCCGTGAGCGCGCCAAAGCACCCGAAGCCGCCCCCCAGAGACCGGCGCGCGGTGCACAGGGAACGCACGGGGCTCTGGCTCCGGCTCCGGCTCCGGCTCCGGCTCCGGCTCCGGCTCCGGCTCCGGCTCCGGCTCCGGCTCCGGCTCCGGCTCCGGCTCCGGCTCCGGGGCAGGATGCCCGCAGGGAGGACCGCCCCGCGCCGTGCCCTCCCGTGGTGGCAGGCTTCCGAACCGGGCAGCCGCCCGCGCGGGCGGCGCTGCGGGACGGCCGCAAAAGGCACGGCAGGCCGGACCACCGTCACGGAGGCGTCGCAGCACCAGCACCCCCGCCACACCGCCGCGAACCGGCGGGCTTCCCGAGCCGGACGGTGCTCCCTTGCAGGCCGCGCTGCGGGGCCTCATGAGAGGCACGACCGCCCCGAACCACCGTCGCGGAGGCACCCCGGCGCCCAGACGCCCCCACCGCTCCGCCGCGGTCCGACAGGGCTCCCGAACCGGACGGTGCACCCTCACAGGCCGCGGAGGCACAGCCGCCACGAGCTACCATCGCGGAGGCACCGCGGCACCCAAGCGCCCCCGCCGCTCCGCCGCGGGTCGGCGGGCCTTCCGCGCCGGACGGTGCGCCGTGCGCCCCCGCGGGTGGCGCCGCGGGACCGCCTGGAAAGGCACGGCACGCCGAGCCGCCGTCGCGGAGGGCCGGGGCACCCAGACGCCCCCGTCGCCGCAGGCTAGTGCGCCGCCGACTCCCAGTCCGGGCCCACGCCGACCGAGACGTCCAGGGGGGCCCTGAGCTGTACCGCGCCCGCCATCTCGTGGCGGACGATCTGCTCCACGGTCTCGCGTTCGCCGGGGGCGATCTCCAGGACGATTTCGTCGTGGACCTGGAGGAGCATGCGGGAGGCGAGGCCCGCCTCCCGCAGGGCGCGGTCCACGTGCAGCATGGCGATCTTGACGATGTCGGCCGCCGTGCCCTGGATCGGCGCGTTGAGGGCCATGCGCTCGGCCATCTCGCGGCGCTGGCGGTTGTCGCTGTTGAGGTCGGGCAGATAGCGGCGGCGGCCGAAGAGGGTCTCGGTGTAGCCGGTCGCCCGCGCCTCGTCGACCACACGGCGCAGATAGTCCCGTACGCCGCCGAAGCGCTCGAAGTACGCGTCCATCAGGCCGCGCGCCTCGGCCGCCTCGATGTTCAGCTGCTGGGAGAGGCCGAAGGCCGACAGCCCGTAGGCCAGGCCGTAGGACATCGCCTTGATCTTGCGCCGCATCTCCGCGTCCACCGCCGAGTGGTCGACGCCGAAGACCTGCGAGGCCGCCGTGGTGTGCAGGTCCTCGCCGGAGGTGAACGCCTCGATCAGGCCCGCGTCCTCGGACAGGTGGGCCATCACACGCAGCTCGATCTGGCTGTAGTCGGCCGTCATCAGCGACTCGAAGCCCTCGCCGACCACGAAGCCGCGCCGGATGGCACGGCCCTCGTCGGTGCGGACGGGGATGTTCTGAAGGTTCGGGTCCGTCGACGACAGACGGCCGGTCGCGGCGACCGTCTGGTTGAACGTGGTGTGGATCCGGCCGTCGGCCGCGATCGTCTTGATCAGGCCCTCGACGGTGACGCGCAGCTTCGCCTGCTCGCGGTGGCGGAGCATGACGACCGGCAGCTCGTTGTCCGTCTGGGTGGCCAGCCATGCCAGGGCGTCGGCGTCGGTGGTGTAGCCCGTCTTCGTCTTCTTCGTCTTCGGCAGGGCGAGTTCGCCGAAGAGGACTTCCTGGAGCTGCTTGGGCGAGCCGAGGTTGAACTCGTGCCCTGCCGCCGCGTGCGCCTCCTTCACGGCCTGCTGCACCGCGCCCGCGAACGTCTGCTCCATGGCCTCGAGGTGGGAGCGGTCCGCCGCGATGCCGTGCCGCTCCATGCGGGCCAGCAACACGGACGTCGGCAGTTCCACGTCGCGCAGCAGGTCCGCCGCGCCGACCTCCGGAAGGCGCGCCTCGAAGGCCTCGCCGAGGTCGAGGACGGCCCTGGCCTGGATCATCAGGGCCTCGGCCTCGGCGCCCTCGTCCGCGCCGAAGGCGAGCTGACCGTCGGCCGCGGCGGCGGGGGCCAGCTCCCGGTGCAGGTACTCCAGGGACAGCGCGTCCAGGTCGAAGGAGCGGCGGCCCGGCTTGACCAGGTAGGCGGCGAGCGCGGTGTCCATGGTGGCGCCCTCGATGGTCCAGCCGTGCTCGGCGAAGACCCGCATGGCGCCCTTGGCGTTGTGGAAGACCTTGGGCCGGTCCGCGTCGGCCAGCCAGCCCGCGAACGCGCTCTCGTCCGCTTCGTCCAGCTGCGACGGGTCGAACCAGGCGGCCGCTCCTCCGGGCGCGGCGAGCGCGATCTCGGCGACCGAGCCGGCGCCCAGCGCCCAGGTGTCGACGGTGGCGACACCGAGAACCTGCGTGCCGTGCTCGGCGAGCCAGCCGGCCAGCTCGCCGGTGCCGAGCACGGTGCCGTCCAGCTGCACCCCGTCCGTCGTGATCGGGGTCGTCTCGGCCTCCTCGGCGCCCGGGTCCACGGCGAAGAGCCGCTCGCGCAGGGAGGGGTTACGGATCTCCAGGGTGTCCAGGACCATCGCGACGGCCTTGCGGTCGTACGGCGTGCGGGCGAGGTCGGCGACCGCCTTGGGCAGCTCCACGCTCCGCTCCAGCTCGGTGAGCCGGCGGTTGAGCTTGACGGACTCCAGGTGGTCGCGCAGGTTCTGGCCGGCCTTGCCCTTGACCTCCTCGACCCGCTCCACGAGCTGGGCGAACGAACCGAACTGGTTGATCCACTTCGCGGCCGTCTTCTCACCGACGCCGGGGATGCCCGGCAGGTTGTCCGACGGGTCGCCGCGCAGCGCCGCGAAGTCCGGGTACTGGGCCGGTGTCAGTCCGTACTTCTCGATCACCTTCTCCGGGGTGAACCGGGTCAGCTCGGAGACGCCCTTGGTGGGGTAGAGCACCGTCGTGTGCTCGGAGACCAGTTGGAAGGAGTCGCGGTCGCCGGTGACGATCAGCACCTCGAAGCCCTCGGCCTCGGCCTGGGTGGCGAGGGTGGCGATCACGTCGTCCGCCTCGTACCCGTCGACGGCGAAGCGGGAGGCGTTCATCGCGTCGAGCAGTTCGCCGATCAGCTCGACCTGGCCCTTGAACTCGTCCGGGGTCTTGGAGCGGTTCGCCTTGTACTCGGTGAACTCCGCGGAGCGCCAGGTCTTGCGGGAGACGTCGAAGGCGACCGCGAAGTGCGTCGGCTCCTCGTCACGCAGGGTGTTGGCCAGCATCGACGCGAAGCCGTAGATGGCGTTCGTCGGCTGGCCCGTCGCGGTCGTGAAGTTCTCCGCGGGCAGCGCGAAGAACGCGCGGTAGGCCAGCGAGTGCCCGTCCATGAGCATCAGCCGCGGCCGGGCGCCGCCGGGGGTCGTGTCGGTCTTCTTCGATGCTGTCTCTGCCACGTCCCCGATCCTGCCACGTGCCACTGACAGCCGGGGCCGCCGTCCGCCTCCGCGGTCCGCGGGACGGACGGGCCCGGGTCCGGCCGACCCGGCCTTCGCGCGGGGCCCTCGCGGTCGGCGTCCCCGGCCGTAAGCCCTGCCAGGGGGCCGTGCGAGGATCGGAGACGTTCTTCACACACCGCAGTCGAAGGAGAGCGTGCGATGGCCACGAAGCCCCCCATGGGTGATCCGGTTCAGGACGCGCCGCAGGTGGCCGAGCCGCAGCACGCGGCGGCCGGGCTGCCGGCCATCGGGCACACGCTGCGGATCGCCCAGCAGCAGATGGGGGTGAGGCGCACCGCGCTGACCCTGCTGCGGGTCAACCAGAAGGACGGCTTCGACTGCCCGGGCTGTGCCTGGCCGGAGCCGGAGCACCGGCACACGGCGGAGTTCTGCGAGAACGGTGCGAAGGCGGTCGCCGAGGAGGCCACCCTGCGCCGGGTCACCCCGGAGTTCTTCGCCGCGCACTCCGTGTCCGATCTGGCGGACCGGAGCGGGTACTGGCTGGGCCAGCAAGGGCGGCTCACGCACCCCATGTACCTGCCCGAGGGCGCCGATCACTACGAACCGGTCACCTGGGAGCGCGCCTTCGACATCGTCGCCGAGGAGATCGCAGCCCTCGGCTCCCCCGACGAGGCCCTCTTCTACACCTCCGGCCGCACCAGCAACGAGGCCGCGTTCCTCTACCAGCTCTTCGCGCGCGAGTTGGGCACCAACAACCTGCCCGACTGCTCCAACATGTGCCACGAGTCCTCCGGCTCGGCCCTGTCGGAGACGATCGGGGTCGGCAAGGGCAGTGTGCTCCTGGAGGACCTGTACAAGGCCGACCTGATCATCGTCGCCGGGCAGAACCCGGGGACGAACCACCCTCGTATGCTCTCCGCCCTCGAGAAGGCGAAGGCGGGCGGCGCGAAGATCATCAGCGTCAATCCGCTGCCCGAGGCCGGTCTGGAGCGGTTCAAGAACCCGCAGACCCCGCAGGGCATGCTCAAGGGCGCCGCGCTCACCGATCTGTTCCTCCAGATCCGCATCGGCGGCGACCAGGCCCTCTTCCGTCTCCTCAACAAGCTGATCCTCGACGCCGAAGGCGCGGTGGACGAGCAGTTCGTCCGCGAACACACCCATGGCTACGAGGAGTTCGCGAAGGCCGCCCGCGCCGCGGACTGGGACGAGACGCTCACCGCGACCGGGCTCACGCGCGCGGAGATCGACCGCGCGCTGGAGATGGTCCTCGCCTCCCAGCGCACCATCGTGTGCTGGGCGATGGGCCTGACCCAGCACAAGCACTCGGTGCCGACCATCCGCGAGGTGGTCAACTTCCTGCTGCTGCGCGGCAACATCGGCCGCCCGGGCGCGGGCGTGTGCCCGGTGCGCGGCCACTCCAACGTGCAGGGCGACCGCACGATGGGCATCTTCGAGCGCCCCGACCACGACTTCCTGGACGCCCTGGAGAAGGAGTTCGGCTTCGCGCCGCCGCGCGAGCACGGCTACGACGTCGTACGGGCCATCCGGGCCCTGCGCGACGGCGAGGCGAAGGTGTTCTTCGCCATGGGCGGCAACTTCGTCTCCGCGTCCCCCGACACCGACGTCACCGAGGCCGCCATGCGCCGGGCCCGGCTGACGGTGCACGTGTCGACCAAGCTCAACCGCTCCCACGTGGTCACGGGCGCGCGTGCGCTGATCCTGCCCACCCTCGGCCGCACCGAGCGGGACGTGCAGGACGGCGGCGAGCAGTTCGTCACCGTCGAGGACTCCATGGGCATGGTGCACGCCTCCCGGGGCCGGCTGCGGCCCGCGGGCGCGCAGCTGAAGTCCGAGCCGGCCATCGTGTGCGGGCTGGCCCGCCGGGTGCTGGGCGAGAAGACCGTGGTGCCGTGGGAGGAGTTCGAGAAGGACTACGCCGCGATCCGCGACCGGATCGCCCGGGTCGTCCCCGGCTTCGAGGACTTCAACGCGCGCGTGGCCCACCCCGGTGGCTTCGCGCTGCCGCACGCCCCGCGCGACGAGCGCCGCTTCCCGACGGCCACCGGCAAGGCCAACTTCACCGCCGCGCCGGTGGAGTACCCCGAACTGCCCGAGGGGCGCCTGCTGTTGCAGACGCTGCGCTCGCACGACCAGTACAACACCACGGTGTACGGCCTCGACGACCGCTACCGGGGGATCAAGAACGGCCGTCGGGTGGTGCTGGTCAACCCGGAGGACGCGCGGGCGCTGGGAGTGGCCGACGGGTCGTACGTGGACCTGGTCGGCGAGTGGAAGGACGGCGTGGAGCGGCGGGCGCCGGGCTTCCGGGTCGTGCACTATCCGACGGCCCGGGGCTGTGCCGCGTCGTACTACCCGGAGACCAACGTGCTGGTGCCGCTGGACGCCACCGCCGATACCAGCAACACCCCGGCCAGCAAGTCCGTCGTGGTGCGTCTGGAACAATCGGCGGCCGACTGAGCGTTCGCTCAGTGAATGCGGCGGCCGATCGACGCCGAACCGGTCGACGCCGAGCCGATCAAGGACGAACGGAGCCGGACCCCATGGGCGAGCAGCAGAACGTGAAGTTCCCGCAGGAAGTCCTCGACGAGTACGCCGCGCTCGGCGTCGACCTGCCCGCCCTCTTCTCCGCCGGACACCTCGGCACCCGCATGGGCGTGCAGATCCTGGAGGCGTCCGCCGAGCGCGTCGTCGGCACCATGCCGGTGGAGGGCAACACCCAGCCCTACGGACTGCTGCACGGCGGCGCCTCCGCCGTCCTCGCCGAGACCCTCGGCTCGGTGGGTGCGATGCTGCACGGCGGCAGCTCCAAGATCGCGGTCGGTGTCGACCTGAACTGCACCCATCACCGCGGGGCGCGCTCCGGCCTGGTCACGGGCGTTGCCACACCCGTCCACCGGGGACGCTCGACGGCGACGTACGAGGTCGTGATCAGCGACGAGGAAGGACGACGGGTGTGCAGCGCCCGCCTGACCTGCCTGCTGCGCGACGCGAAGCCGGGCGACGGCCCCGTCGGCTGAGCCGCGGAGGCGCCCCCTCCACCGTTGCCCCCGGACACCGGGCCGCCTAGCTTCTTGCCATGACAACGGGAGGAGCCCCCCGGCCGGGGGCGCGGTCGAGCCGGTCCCGCCCTCAACTACCGCCCCCGCCAACCGCGTCGGCGACCACCCCGGGCGGGCGGACGCCCGGCGGGCCCACGCCCGCCGAACCCACCCCGGCCAGGCCCGCACCCGCCAAGCCCACACCCGCCGAACCCAAGCCCGTCAGCCCTGCCCACGCCAAGTCCACACCCGCCGGGCCCACGCCCGCCGAACCCACACCCGCCGAACCCACACCCGCCAGGCCCGCACCCACCGGACCTGCCCACGCCGAACCCACACCCACCAGGCACGGCACCGCACCCCCAACACCACCCCGGATCCCGCCCGGACACGGCGCCCCGCCCCCGGCACCACCTCGGCTCGCCCCGCGCTGGTCGGGCCCCAAGGGGAAGCGCCAAGCCGCTTGCCCCGCCGGCGAACTGACTCGCCGCCACCCCCCACGAGACCGCACCGGCCGGCACCAAGTCGGCACGTCCGGCGCCAGGCCGTTGCCGTGAGCGGCGTCGGGCCGCTCGAACCGGGCGAGGGCACGCGCGCGTGGGGCACACCCGACCCGGACGACCCACCCCGCACCGACGGCCTCGCGCACAGCTCTCTCGCGCGGCTGTACCAGCGGCACCGCCGCGCCGCCCTCACAGCCCTGACGCTCGCCCTTCTCCTCGCGGGCGGCGGCTACTTGTTCACCACCCGTCAGGACACGGCGCAGCCCCGGCCGCAGCCGCCGGCGCCGCCCTACCCCTCCCAAGTGACCGACGTGTCCTACCTGGACGCGGTCGCCGCCCCCGGCCACGCCCGAACCCGGACATTCAGCTTCGCGGTGCTGGTCAGCGTGCAGTCCGGCCCGCCCGTGACCGTCACCGGCATCGCCCAGCCGTACGCGGGACTTTCCCTCACCTCCGAGCCCCGCACCCCATTCCGCACAAGGGCGGGATCCGCCCATAAAGTTGTGATCACCATGCATGTGAAGGAATGCGGAAAAGTGCCGGGGAACGCCGGACTCCCTTTCCTGGACGTAACACTGCGTAATAAGCGCGCAATCCAGGTGCACAGTTTCATCCTCGGACCACGCTATGCGCAGAGCCTCTCCCAAGCCCTGCAAGTCGCCTGCGGCAACGGTGCCCTGTAATCACCAAAACTGGCGAGACACCTGAACTCAGCGTCGCGCGTCCTGCGAGTTCTCAGATTCCGGACCGGGCAATTCGGCCTGAATTCCGCTGTTCGACCCTCCGTGTACCGCTCCGCAATACGTCGTGTCATAACAAGAGCGTCACAGCCTTGGCCAAGCCCTCCTCGACGTTCCCTGCGCACGCCTAGAGTCACCGCCAGTCACGGCGCGTCGGATTACCTCTTCGACTCCGCGCTCGACTCGACCTCTTCCAGGGGGGAGGGGCCGTGCCAGGGAAAGGACTGATCGTGCGTCAACGTTCACTCATCGCCATTACCGCAGCACTGGCAGCGGGAGCACTCACCCTCACCGCCTGCGGCTCGCGGGGTGGCGGAGACAAGGGTTCGGACTCCGGCAACGGTGGCACCACCGTGGTCATCGGCGTCGACGCCCCGCTGACCGGCGACCTGTCCGCGCTGGGTCTCGGCATCAAGAACTCCGCCGACCTGGCCGCCAAGACGGCCAACAAGCAGAAGTTCGTCAAGGGCGTCACCTTCAAGATCCAGGCCCTGGACGACCAGGCCCAGCCCTCCTCGGGCCAGCAGAACGCCGTCAAGCTCGTCGCCAACAAGGACGTCCTCGGCGCCGTGGGCCCCCTCAACTCCTCCGTCGCGGAGTCCATGCAGCGCGTGTTCGACGACGCCAAGCTGGTCCAGGTCTCCCCCGCCAACACCGGCCCCTCGCTGACCCAGGGCGCCGACTGGCGGACCAACAAGGTGCGCCAGTACAAGTCGTACTACCGCACCGCGACCACGGACGCCATCCAGGGCCCCTTCGCCGCGCAGTACGTCTTCAACACCTCGAAGAAGACGAAGGTCTTCGTCATCGACGACAAGAAGACCTACGGTGCCGGCCTGGCCGGCACCTTCACCGACGAGTTCAAGAAGCTCGGCGGCAAGGTCGTCGGCACGGAGCACATCGACCCGGACACCAAGGACTTCTCCGCGGTCGCCACCAAGGTCAAGAAGTCCGGCGCGGACGTCGTCTACTACGGCGGCGAGTACCCGCAGGCCGGCCCGCTCAGCAAGCAGATCAAGGCCGCCGGCGCCAAGATCCCGCTCATCGGCGGCGACGGCATCTACGACGCCAAGTTCATCCAGCTGGCCGGTTCCGAGAGCAACGGCGACCTCGCCACCTCCGTCGGCGCCCCGGTCGAGGAGCTCGACTCCGCCAAGCAGTTCATGGCCGACTACAAGGACGCCGGCTACAAGGAGGAGTACTCCGCCTACGGCGGCTACTCCTACGACTCGGCCTGGGCCATCATCGAGGCCGTCAAGAAGGTCGTCGACGACAACGACGGCAAGCTGCCCTCCGACGCCCGCGCCAAGGTCACCGAGGCCATGCAGAACGTCTCCTTCGACGGAGTGACCGGCAAGGTCTCCTTCGACGAGTTCGGCGACGCCACCAACAAGCAGCTCACCGTCTACGCCGTCAAGAACGGCGAGTGGGCCCCGGTCCACTCCGGGACCTACACGGGCTGAGCCGCACCAGCACCGCTCACCAGTCGCGCGGGGCGCTGTTCCACTGGCGCCCCGCGCGCACTCACATCCGGCCACAATTCGTCGAACATCCGAACGTCTCGGAGGACATGCGGTGAACGAACTGCCGCAGCAGCTGGTCAACGGCCTGCTACTGGGATCCATGTACGGGCTGGTCGCCATCGGCTACACGATGGTCTATGGCATCGTCCAGCTCATCAACTTCGCTCACGGCGAGATCTTCATGACCGGCGCCTTCGGCGCGCTCTCGGTCTATCTGTGGGTGCTTCCGAACGGCACGTCCATGTGGATCGCGCTGCCGCTCATGCTCGTCGGCGCCATCATCGTCGCCGTCCTGGTCGCCATCGGGGCGGAACGGTTCGCCTACCGTCCCCTGCGCGGCGGCCCACGCCTGGCGCCCCTGATCACCGCCATCGGTCTCTCCCTCGCGCTCCAGCAGGCGGTGTGGGCCTGGTACCCGGACGCCAAGTCCGCCCGCACCTTCCCGCAGATCGCCGGAGGCCCCTTCGAGATCGGCAGCGTCACCATCCAGACCGGTGACATCTTCCTCATCTGCGCCGCTCCCCTCAGCATGGCCATCCTCGCCTACTTCGTCATGAAGACCCGTACCGGACGAGGCATGCAGGCCACCGCGCAGGACCCGGACACCGCCAAGCTCATGGGCGTCAACACCGACCGCATCATCGTGGTCGCCTTCGCCCTCGGCGCCACGTTCGCCGCCGTCGGATCCGTCGCCTACGGCCTCAAGTACGGCGAGATCCAGTTCCGCATGGGCTTCATCCTCGGTCTGAAGGCGTTCACCGCGGCCGTCCTCGGCGGCATCGGCAACATCTACGGCGCCATGATCGGCGGCATCGTCCTCGGCGTCGCCGAGACCCTCGCCACCGCCTACATCTCCGACATCCCCGGCATGCACCAGTTCGGCAGCCAGTCCTGGGCCAACGTCTGGGCGTTCGTACTCCTCATCCTCGTGCTGCTGTTCAGGCCTCAGGGTCTGCTCGGCGAGCGCGTGGCGGACAGGGCGTGACACCGATGACCACACAGACCACCGCACCCGACGCCGCCGGCGCCACCGGCGCCGGCAGCGCCGCCGCCACCGGCATCATCCGCCTGCCGCAACGCATCGGCCTCGCCCTGGCCACCAGCGGCGCCGTCCTGACCGTCGTCTCCGCTTTCCTCGCCTGGACCTGGACCTCCGAGTTCCCCGGCGACCTCACCGTCTACGGCTACCCGGGCGGCCTCCAGGTCCTCGTCCTCATCGGCGGAGTACTCACCGCCCTCCTGGGCCTGGCCGCCTACGGACTCAAGGGCCTCGGCTGGCTCGTACCCGCCGGCGGCACCGGCGCGCTCACCCTGGCCGCACTCGGCACCTTCGGCACCGCCTGGTACACCGTCCTCGCGATCAGCGGCAAGCTCGGCGGACTGGTCAACCTCGAACCGGGCGCCTGGATCCTCGCCGCGGCCACCGTCATCACCGTGATCGGCGTGCTCTCCCTGCCGTTCGAGCGGCCGGCGACCGAACCCGCCGACCCCGAGGACAGCACCTGGGACCAGATACGCCACAACACGCGCAACCGGCTCGCCGTGGCCCGTGCCGTGGTCTCCTCCGGCACCCCCGCTCCGGCTCGCGCCCTGCCGCTCTACGCCGAGATCCTCGTCATCATCGTGGCCATGGCCATCGGCCTCACCGTCTTCACATACGGCATCAGCACCTCGTACGACGAGCTCTTCATCGGCTTCCTCATCACCGTCGGCTTCGGCTTCGCCGCGATCTTCAAGGCCGGACTGGTGGCCCGTGTCTCGGCGATCACCGCCAAGCACCGCAACGTCACCATGCTCAGCGCCTTCGTGGCCGCCGCCGCCTTCCCCTTCACCCAGTCCGACGACCAGTACGCGACCATCGGCGTCTACATCCTGATCTTCGCCACCGTCGCGCTCGGCCTGAACATCGTCGTCGGCCTCGCCGGTCTGCTCGACCTCGGTTACGTCGCCTTCCTCGGCGTCGGCGCCTACACCGCGGCCCTGGTCTCCGGCTCGCCGTCCTCGCCCTTGAACCTCCATCTGCCGTTCTGGGCCTCGGCGTTGCTCGGCGGTGTGGTCGCCATGATCTTCGGTGTCCTCATCGGCGCCCCCACCCTGCGGCTGCGCGGCGACTACCTCGCCATCGTCACCCTCGGCTTCGGTGAGATCTTCCGGATCGCCGTCCTCAACATGGACGGCACCTCCGGACCCGACGTCACCAACGGCTCCAACGGCATCTCGTCCATCCCGAACCTGAACATCCTCGGCTTCGACTTCGGCCAGGAGCACACCTTCCTCGGGTTCACCATCGCCCGCTTCGCCAACTACTTCCTGCTGATGCTCCTCATCACGCTGATCGTCGTGGTGGTCTTCCGGCGCAGCAGCGACTCCCGCATCGGCCGCGCCTGGATCGCCATCCGCGAGGACGAGACCGCCGCGCGCGCCATGGGCATCAACGGCTTCCGCGTCAAGCTCATCGCCTTCGCCCTCGGCGCCACCCTGGCCGGCCTCGCCGGCGCCGTCCAGGCCCACGTCACCTACACCGTGACCCCCGAGCAGTACCAGTTCGCCCATGTCGTGCCGCCCAACTCCGCCTTCCTGCTCGCCGCGGTCGTCCTCGGCGGCATGGGCACCATCAGCGGCCCCCTGGTCGGTGCGGCGCTGCTCTACCTCATCCCGGCCAAGCTCCAGTTCCTCGGCGACTACCAGCTGCTGGCCTTCGGTCTCGCACTCGTACTGCTGATGCGCTTCCGCCCGGAAGGCCTCATCCCCAACCGGCGCCGCCAGCTCGAGTTCCACGAGCAGACGGAGGCACCCGCGGTCCTCAGCAAGGCAGGGGTCTGACCCATGACTACCGACACCACCACCAGGGACACCACGCCCACCCCGGCCGCGCCGGGCGAGACCGTCCTCGACGCACGCGGCGTCACCATGCGCTTCGGGGGCCTGACCGCCGTACGCGGAGTCGACCTCACCGTCCACAGCGGCGAGATCGTGGGACTCATCGGCCCCAACGGCGCCGGCAAGACCACCTTCTTCAACTGCCTCACCGGCCTCTACATCCCCACCGAGGGCGAGGTCCGCTACAAGGGCAACGTCCTGCCCCCCAAGTCCTTCAAGGTCACCGCCGCCGGCATCGCCCGCACCTTCCAGAACATCCGTCTGTTCGCCAACATGACGGTCCTGGAGAACGTGCTCGTCGGCCGGCACACCCGCACCAAGGAAGGACTCTGGTCCGCCCTGCTGCGCGGCCCCGGATTCCACCGGGCCGAAGCCGCCTCCCGCGCACGGGCCATGGAACTCCTGGAGTTCGTGGGCCTCGCCCACAAGGCCGAGCACCTCTCGCGCAACCTGCCCTACGGCGAGCAGCGCAAGCTGGAGATCGCCCGCGCCCTGGCCAGTGAGCCGGGCCTGCTGCTCCTGGACGAGCCCACCGCCGGCATGAACCCGCAGGAGACCCGGGCCACCGAGGAACTGGTCTTCGCGATCCGGGACATGGGCATCGCCGTGCTCGTCATCGAGCACGACATGCGGTTCATCATGAACCTCTGCGACCGCGTCGCCGTGCTCGTCCAGGGCGAAAAGCTCATCGAGGGCGACAGCGCCACCGTCCAGCGCGACGAGCGCGTCGTCGCCGCCTACCTCGGCGAACCCTTCGAGGGCGCCCCCGGCGCCGAGGAGGCCGCCGAGGTCGAGAAGGCCGAGATACAAGCCGAGGCGGCCGAGGCGCAGGCAGAGGACGACACCCCGCAGGACGCCGCGCCCGGCAAGGAGAACGACCGATGACCGCACTGCTCGAAGTAGAGGACCTCCGCGTCGCCTACGGCAAGATCCAGGCCGTCAAGGGCATCTCCTTCACGGTCGAGGCCGGCCAGGTCGTCACCCTCATCGGCACCAACGGCGCCGGCAAGACCACCACGCTGCGCACCCTGTCCGGGCTGCTCAAGCCGGTCGGCGGGCACATCAGATTCAACGGCAAGTCGCTGAAGAAGGTCCCCGCCCACCAGATCGTCTCGCTGGGACTCGCCCACTCCCCCGAGGGGCGGCACATCTTCCCGCGGATGACGATCGAGGACAATCTGCGGCTCGGCGCCTTCCTGCGCAAGGACAGGGAAGGCATCGAAAAGGACATTCAGCGCGCCTACGACCTCTTCCCCATCCTGGGTGAACGCAGAAAGCAGGCCGCGGGCACTCTCTCCGGCGGCGAGCAGCAAATGCTCGCCATGGGCCGGGCACTGATGTCCCGGCCGAAACTGCTCATGCTCGACGAGCCCTCCATGGGTCTTTCGCCGATCATGATGCAGAAGATCATGGCGACCATCGCCGAGCTGAAATCCCAGGGCACGACGATTCTGCTCGTCGAGCAGAACGCCCAGGCGGCGCTTTCCCTCGCCGACCAGGGACACGTCATGGAAGTCGGCAACATCGTGCTGTCCGGCACCGGCCAGGACCTGCTGCACGACGAATCGGTCCGCAAGGCGTACCTGGGCGAGGACTGACCCCGCCCGGTGACCACCGGAACGAGAATGGGCCCGCGTCCCGTGAGGGGACGCGGGCCCATTGCCTGCGGGTACCGGCCCGCCCGGCTCAGTCCTGGTCGGGCTTGGCGCCCTTCGCGGCCTTCTTCTCCTCGCTGTCCTGGATGACCGCCTCCGCGACCTGCTGCATCGACATGCGGCGGTCCATCGAGGTCTTCTGGATCCAGCGGAAGGCGGCCGGCTCGGTCAGCCCGTACTCCGTCTGAAGGATCGCCTTGGCGCGGTCGACCAGCTTGCGGGTCTCCAGCCGCTGGGCGAGGTCCGCGACCTCCTTCTCCAGTTCCTTCAGCTCGGTGAACCGCGAGACGGCCATCTCGATGGCGGGAACGACGTCGCTCTTGCTGAACGGCTTCACCAGGTACGCCATCGCCCCGGCGTCCCGGGCGCGCTCCACCAGGTCGCGCTGTGAGAAGGCGGTGAGCATGAGCACGGGCGCGATCCGCTCCTCGGCGATCCGCTCCGCCGCCGAGATGCCGTCGAGCTTGGGCATCTTCACATCGAGGATCACCAGGTCCGGGTGGTGCTCGCGGGCCAGCTCCACGGCTCGCTCGCCGTCCCCGGCCTCACCGACGACCCGGTAGCCCTCTTCCTCCAGCATCTCTTTGAGATCGAGCCGGATCAGCGCCTCGTCCTCGGCGATGACGACGCGGGTCGTCAGCGGAGGCACGTGCGACTTGTCGTCGTCGGACACGTCTACGGGCTCGGGCGACTCGGCGGTCACGGGGGCGCTCCTTGTTCCGGGGCGGACGGTACTGCTCCAAGAGCGTACCCAGCTGCGGTAAGGTGGGGGGACGGCGGGTGACCGTCGATCTTTGTTTCAAAGGGGGCCCCGGTAGCCCAGCGGTAGAGGCAATGGTCTCAAACACCATCCAGCGTCGGTTCGAATCCGACCCGGGGTACGTTTCCTCCGAATCCAAGGTCGCAAGTTCTACTTGGGAGTGTCGTCCTCCCCGATGTGGTGAACCCTGACCAGGTTCGTCGAGCCCGGCACCCCCGGGGGCGAGCCCGCTGTGATCACCACCACGTCACCCTTCTTGCAGCGCCCGTACCGCAGCAGCAGTTCGTCGACCTGGTCGACCATGGCGTCGGTGGAGTCGACGCGCGGACCCAGGAACGTCTCCACGCCCCAGGTTGCGCTGAGTTGGGAACGGGTGGCCGGCTCCGTGGTGAAGGCCAGCAGCGGAATGGGTGAGCGGTAGCGGGAGAGCCGCCGGGCGGTGTCGCCCGACTGCGTGAAGGCGACCAGGAACCTGGCACCGAGGAAATCTCCGATCTCCGCCGCCGCGCGGGCGACGGCGCCGCCCTGGGTGCGGGGCTTGTTGTGATCGGTCAGCGGCGGCAGCCCCTTCGCGAGGAGGTCCTCCTCGGCCGCCGCGACGATGCGGGCCATCGTCCGCACCGTCTCCACCGGGTGTTTGCCCACACTGGTCTCGCCCGACAGCATCACCGCGTCGGTGCCGTCGAGCACCGCGTTGGCCACGTCCGAGGCCTCCGCACGGGTCGGGCGGGAGTTGCCGATCATCGAGTCGAGCATCTGGGTGGCGACGATCACCGGCTTGGCGTTCCGCCGGGCCAGCTTGATCGCACGCTTCTGGACGATGGGGACCTGCTCCAGCGGCATCTCCACGCCCAGATCACCGCGGGCGACCATGATGCCGTCGAAGGCGGCCACGATGTCGTCGACGGCCTCCACCGCCTGCGGCTTCTCGATCTTGGCGATGACGGGGAGGCGGCGGCCCTCGTCGTCCATGATGCGGTGGACCTCGAGGATGTCCCGGCCACTGCGGACGAAGGACAGCGCGACGACGTCGAAGCCGGTGCGCAGCGCCCAGCGCAGGTCGTCCTCGTCCTTCTTGGACAGGGCGGGGACCGAGACGGCGACGCCCGGCAGATTGAGCCCCTTGTTGTCGGAGATCACGCCGCCCTCGATCACCCGGGTGCGGACGCGGGGGCCGTGGACGGCGGTGACCTCGAGGCCCACCTTGCCGTCGTCGACGAGGATGCGCTCGCCGGGGGTGACGTCCTCAGCGAGGCCGGCGTGGGTGGTGCCGCAGATGCGGCGGTCACCCTCGACACCCTCTTCGACGGTGATGGTGAAGGTGTCGCCGCGTTCGAGGAGTACGGGTCCTTCGCGGAAGCGGCCGAGCCGGATCTTCGGGCCCTGAAGGTCGGCGAGTATTCCGACACTGCGTCCGGTCTCGTCGGCGGCCCAGCGTACGTGCCGGTAACGCTCCTCGTGTTCGGCGTGGCCGCCGTGGCTGAGGTTGAATCGGGCGACGTCCATTCCGGCGTCGACCAGTGCCTTGATCTGGTCGTACGTGTCGGTGGCGGGCCCCAGAGTACAGACGATCTTTGCTCGGCGCATGATGTGAGCCTAGGCCTTACCAGTGGGTAGACGATTGGTACGACGTGACTACTCAACAACCTTTGAATGAAGGAGTATTGACAACTGTTGAACTGTGCGGGGCGGCGCTCCGACGAGCGTTCGCCCCGTTCGCGGACCGGAAGACGCAACTGACGTAATCACAGTCTGGGCGGTGCCATGACGAATCGCGCGTCGAGTTGCGCGTGGACGTACTGCCGCTCGGGTTCGAGGTCCAGCGGCGCGGCCTCCTCCTGCGGCGCCGGACCTCCGTAGGCCGCCATCGCCCGCATCCGTCCGGGCGCCTGCGGCCGGGGCGGGGCGCTCTCCACTCCGATGTCGGCGATCTCCACGAGGGCGGTGAGCGAGGTGCCGAGCGCCTCGGCGTACTCCCTGGCCCGCTGGACGGCCTCCTGCACGGCCTGCCGACGTGCTTCCCGGTGGGCCGGCGAGCCGGGGCGCAGCGACCACCAGGGTCCGTCCACCCGGGTGAGTTCCAAGTCGGCCAGTCGGGTGGTGAGTTCACCGAGGGCGGTGAAGTCGGAGAGTTCGGCGGTGAGGCGGACGGCGCCGTGGTAGGTGCGGACGCGCTCGCCGCGACCGTGCCGGGCCGGTTCGAGGGCGATGGAGAAGGCGCCGGTCTCCAGGTGTTCGACCACCTGGCCGTAGGACTTGACGAGGTCGAGGACGCGGGCGTTGCGCCGCGTGAGGTCGTCCAGGGCGGAACGGCGGTCCTTGCCGCGGGCGGTGACGGTGATGTCGATACGGGCGATCTCGGGGTCGACTTCGAGGTGTGCCTCACCGCGGACGGCGATCCGGGGTGCGTCGGGGGTGCCGTAGGGGACGGCGGGGACGGGTTCCGGGGCGGGGGCTGAGGTCATACGTCCCACTCTGTCACCAGTGCCCGGTTCTCCGCGCCTGCCGGTCATCAGATCGCAACCTCCCAGGGGTGTTGCGGTTCGTCGCGGGCCGCCAGAATCTACGCGCGTCATCGACCTGTTCACGAGGAGAAGCCAGACATGCCGTTGAACCGCCGGAAGTTCCTTTCGAAGTCCGCCGCCACCGGGGCGGGGGTGGCGCTGGCCGGCGCCGTGGCGGCTCCGGCGGCGCAGGCCGCGCCCGCCGCTTCCCCCACGGCGGGCCAGAAGCCCGAGAACCCTGGCAAGCGCTACTCCCTCACCGTCATGGGCACGACCGACCTGCACGGACACGTGTTCAACTGGGACTACTTCAAGGACGGCGAGTACAGCGACGCGGCGGGCAACGCCCAGGGCCTGGCCCGGGTCTCCACGCTGGTCGACCAGGTCCGCAAGGAGAAGGGCCGTGAGAACACGCTGCTCCTGGACGCCGGTGACACGATTCAGGGCACCCCGCTGACGTACTACTACGCGAAGGTCGACCCGATCACCGCCAAGCGTGGTCCGGTGCACCCCATGGCCAAGGCCATGAACGCCATCGGGTACGACGCGGTGGCGCTCGGCAACCACGAGTTCAACTACGGCCTCGAGACGCTGCGCAAGTTCGAGGAGCAGTGCGACTTCCCGCTGCTCGGCGCGAACGCGGTGGACCACAAGACCCAGAAGCCGGCCTTCCCGCCGTACTTCATGAAGAAGTTCCACGCGCCGGGCGCCGCCCCGGTGACGGTGGCCGTGCTGGGCCTGACCAACCCGGGCATCGCGATCTGGGACAAGGCCTATGTCCAGGGCAAGTTGGACTTCCCGGGCCTTGAGGAGCAGGCCGCGAAGTGGGTGCCCAAGCTGCGCTCGATGGGCGCGGACGTGGTCATCGTCTCGGCGCACTCGGGCACGTCCGGCACCTCGTCGTACGGCGACCAGCTGCCGTACGTGGAGGACGCCGCCGCGAACATCGCCCGGCAGGTGCCCGGCATCGACGCGATCCTGGTGGGCCACGCGCACAAGGAGATCGCGGAGCTGAAGGTCGTCAACGACAAGACCGGCAAGACGGTCGTGCTGTCGGAGCCGCTGTGCTACGCCGAGCGGCTCTCCCTCTTCGACATCGAGTTGGTCCTCGTCAAGGGCCAGTGGGAGGTGGAGTCGGTCTCCGCCTCGCTGCGCAACGCCAACACCGTCGCCGACGACCCGAAGATCACCAAGCTGCTGTCGGACCAGCACGCGGAGGTCGTGAAGTACGTCAACCAGGTGGTCGGCCAGGCGACGGTGACCCTCACCACCGTCGACGCCCGCTACAAGGACGCCCCGATCATCGACCTGATCAACAAGGTGCAGGAGGACGTGGTGAAGGCCGCGCTGGCGGGCACGCAGTACGCCGCGCTGCCGGTCGTCTCGCAGGCCTCCCCCTTCTCGCGCACCTCGGAGATCCCGGCCGGCAAGGTGACGATCCGGGACCTGTCGAGCCTGTACGTGTACGACAACACGCTGGTCGCCAAGTTGATGACGGGTGCCCAGCTGCGGGCGTACCTGGAGTACTCGGCGGAGTACTTCGTGCAGACGGCCGCCGGCGCGACGGTCGACGTGAACAAGCTGACGAACGCGGGCGGCCGCCCGGACTACAACTACGACTATGTGTCGGGGCTGCAGTACGACATCGACATCGCCCAGCCGGCCGGTTCGCGGATCAAGAACCTGACGTTCAACGGTGCGGCTCTGAACGATGCCCAGGAGTTCGTGATGGCGGTGAACAACTACCGGGCCAACGGCGGTGGCGCGTTCCCGCACGTGGCCTCGGCGAAGGAGCTGTGGGCGGAGTCGACCGAGATCCGCACCCGGATCGCGGAGTGGGTCACGGCGAAGGGCGTGCTCGACCCGAAGGACTTTGCGTCGCTGGACTGGAAGCTGACGCGTAACGGCACGCCGGTGTTCTGATCGGTTTCCCTCTTCGAGGGACGGTCTCAGATCCCGTCCGCCAGCGGCGTCAGCGCCTTGACCTGGCGGGACGGCGGGATCTGGGGCCGTTCCCGTTCCAGGCCGAAGGTGGTGAAGGCGGTCCGGGCGGGCAGCGGGTAGGCCTGTGTTCCGGTCACCGCGTTGAGGATGGTCGCGCTGCGCCAGGCGGCGAGGCCCAGGTCGGGGGCGCCGACGCCGTGGGTGTGGCGTTCGGCGTTCTGCACGTAGACATGGCAGCCGGTGGCGGTGATGGCCGGGTCGAGGGCGAGGCGGAACTGCTCGTCGACACGGAGGCGTTCCTTGCCGTCGCGGCGCAGACAGGGGTCGAGACCGGTGAGCAGGGGTGTGACGGGGCGTTCGCGGTAGCCGGTGGCGAGGACGACGGCGTCGGTGGTGAGGCGAGTGCGGGTGCCCTGCTGCATGTGTTCGAGGTGGAGTTCGATCCGGGAGCCGGCGACCCGGCCGGCGGTGCGGACCCGGACGCCGGGGGTCAGGACGGCGTCGGGCCAGCCGCCGTCCAGCGTGCGGCGGTAGAGCTCGTCGTGGATGGCGGCGAGGGTGTCGGCGTCGACGCCCTTGTGGAGCTGCCACTGGCCGTCGACGAGCCGGTCGCGCACGGGTTCGGCCAGGCCGTGGAAGTAGCGCATGTAGTCGGGGGTGAAGTGCTCCAGGCCGAGCTTGGAGTATTCCATCGGGGCGAAGGCCTCGGTGCGGCCGATCCAGTGCAGCCGCTCGCCGCAGGCCCGGCGGTGGCGCAGCAGGTCGAGGAAGACCTCGGCGCCGGACTGTCCGGAGCCGACGACGGTGATGTGGCCGGCCGCGAGCAGGGTGTCGCGGTGGCCGAGGTAGTCGGCGGCGTGGACGACGGGGACGCCGGACGCGTCGACGAGGGGCCTGAGCGGGGCGGGCACATGGGGTTCGGTGCCGATGCCGAGGACGACGTTGCGGGTGTGGGCGCGGCCGACGGCCTGTGCTTCTCCGTCGGCGTCGAGCTGAGTGAAGTCGACCTCGAAGAGGGCGAGTTCGGAGTTCCAGCGGACGGCGTCGACCTGGTGGCCGCAGCGCACCGCGGGCAGGTTCTCGGAGACCCAGCGGCAGTAGGCGTCGTATTCGGCGCGCTGGATGTGGAAGCGCTCGGCGAAGTAGAACGGGAAGAGCCGGCCGCGGGTCCTGAGGTAGTTGAGGAAGGACCACTCGCTGGCCGGGTCGGCGAGGGTGACCAGGTCGGCGAGGAAGGGCACCTGGACGCGGGAGCCGTCGATGAGCAGGCCGGGGTGCCAGTGGAAACGGGGGCGCCGCTCGTAGAAGACGGTGTCGAGGCCGGTGAGCGGGTGGGCGAGCGCGGCCAGGGACAGGTTGAACGGCCCGATGCCGATGCCGACCAGGTCGCGGGGGGCCTGGGAGGTGTGGTGCGCGGGATGGTTCATCGGGGGGTGCTTCCTTCCACCAGTTTCAGCAGGGCGGCGAGGTCTTCGGTCCGGGTGTCCGGGTTGAGCAGGGTGGCCTTGAGCCAGAGCCGGTCGTCGAGGCGGGCGCGGCCGAGGACGGCGCGGCCTTCGGTGAGGAGTCGGCGGCGTACGGCGGCGACGGCGTCGTCGGTGGCGCCGGCGGGCCGGAACAGGACGGTGCTGATGGTGGGCCGGTCGTGGAGCTCGAAGCCGGGGTGGTCGTGGATGAGGTCGGCGAACTCGCGGGCGCGGGCGCAGACCTGGTCGACGAGGGCGCCGAGGCCGCGGCGGCCGAGGGCCTTGAGGGTGACGGCGATCTTGAGGACGTCGGGGCGACGGGTGGTGCGCAGGGAGCGGCCGAGCAGGTCGGGCAGGCCGGCCTCGGTGTCGTCCCCGGCGTTGAGGTAGTCGGCGCGCTGGTGCAGGGCGGCGAGGTCGCGGGGGTGGCGGACGGCGAGGAGTCCGGCGGCGACCGGCTGCCAGCCGAGTTTGTGCAGGTCGAGGGTGACGGTATGAGCGGCTTCGAGCCCGGTCAGCTTGTCCCGGTGGCGTTCGCTGAACAGCAGTCCCCCGCCGTGGGCGGCGTCGATGTGCAGCCGAGCGCCGTGGGCGGCGCACAGTCCGGCGATCTCCGGGAGAGGGTCGATGAGGCCGGCGTCGGTGGTGCCGGCGGTGGCGGCCACGAGGAGGGAGCCGCGCGGTCCGCCGAGGTCGGTGAGGGCGCTGTGCAGCGCGGCGGGGTCGAGGGTGCCGGAGGGTGCGGGCACGACCACGGGTTCGGGCAGGCCGAGCAGCCAGGCGGCGCGGGGCAGGGAGTGGTGCGCGTTGGCGCCGCAGACCAGGCGGAGGCCGCCGCCGCAGGACTCGCGGGCGAGCAGCAGGGCGAGTTGGTTGGACTCGGTGCCGCCGGTGGTGACGACGGAGTCGGCGAGTCCTGCCTCGTGCGCGAGCGTCCGCGTGACGAGGGCTTCGAGTTCGGAGGCGGCGGGTGCCTGGTCCCAGGAGTCCAGGGACGGGTTGAGGGCGCTGACGGCGAGGTCGGCGGCGGTGGCCACGGCGAGCGGCGGGCAGTGCAGATGGGCCGCGCACAGCGGGTCGGCGGGGTCGGCGGCGCCTTCGGCGAGGGCGTGCACGAGGCCGCGCAGGGCGTCCGGGTCGCCGTGCTCGGGCAGGACCTCGCCCACGGCGTCGCGCACTCGGGCGGCGACCGCCTCGGGCCCGCCCGCGGGCAGGGGGCCGCCGCGGGCGCGGCGGCCGCTGTCGAGGGCGTCGAGCACGGTGTCGAGCAGGGGCCGCAGGGCATGCGGGCCGTCGGGACCGGAGGCGAGACGGGCGGGGTGCTCCGGGGGCGGCGGGGTGCTCATGGGACTGTCCTCCTTGACATCCTCCCCCTCTTTCAAAAGAGGGGGATTCCAACCCAGGCGGGTTGAGGTTCACGGGCGCTCGAGCGGCTGGTGGCCGCTGTCACCCCTCCGGCACCGGCTGTGCGCCGGGGGCGGGGAATGCCGCCCTGTCCTGCCGCGACGTTCTGTGCTGCATTCTCATCGGCGTTGCAGCTGAACCCGCAGGACACGCAGACGAACTCGGCTTGGCTCTTGCGCGAGTTCTTCTCGATCCATCCGCAGGCACTGCAGCGCAAAGACGTGTACTGGGCGGGTACGTCTTCGACCCGGCCAGGGGCCTTCTCCTGCGTCCGACGACGCAGGAGGCCCCAGCCCTGGGCAAGGATCGCCCGGTTCAGCCCAGCCTTGGCTCGTACATGCCTGCCGGGCTGCTCGATGGTCCCCTTCGCTGAGGCGGTCATGTTCTTGATGTTCAGCTTTTCGAACCGCACCAGGTCATAGCTGCGGGCGAGCATCGTCGAGGTTTTCTCGCACCAGTCCTTGCGTCGGCCGGCTTCGCGGGCCTTGAGCTTGGCCACCTTGGCGTGCTCGGCCCGCTTGCACTCGCTTCCCTTCGGGGCGCGGGCCGCCCGACGCTGGTGCTTACGGATCCGGGCACGCTCCCGGACGGTGAGCTGCGGGCAGTTCAGCTTCCGCCCGTCCGACAACGCGGAGGTGATCCTGACTCCCCGGTCGACGCCGATGACTCCACCCGTGCCGGATGCACCGATCGGCTCGGGGATGACCGCGAACGCGATGTGCCACTGACCGTTGCGGAAGGTGACACGGAACGTCTTCGCTTTGGGCAGGTCCGGGCGGGTGGTCCTGAACCGTACCCAGCCACAGCCGGGAACCCTCACCTGAGCCCAGCGCCGGTTGAGTTTCTGCACCACCACCAACCGGCTCATGACCTGCCTGCCCCTGGCGTTCAGCTTCGGCCTACCGTCGCCCTCGAACTCCGGCATGCGATCCGTGCCGATCACGCGGAAACCCTCGTGCACGAACTTCTTCCGCCACGTCGGCTCGCCGAGCCCGGAGGTGAACCGCGCGTTCTTCGCCCTGGCGAAATCCTTCAATGCCTGCTGCCGCACATCAGCATTCCCCGCGTGCAGCCACTCACTTGCCCGGCGCGCCTCGGTCAGCTGACGGCACTGCTCGGCAAACCCCGGGGCGGGGTTCCTGTCCGGCGCCCAGTGAGCGTGCTGCTCGACGGCCAGGTTCCACACGTACCGGGCGTGCGCGCAGTGTTCGAGCATGATGCCCGCCTGTTCGCTCGTCGGATACATACGAAAACGTGACATGCCGTCAACGTAATCCCACCGCTCGCTCCCCTCTTCGAATCCCACCAGGCCCACACGAACGAGTGACCACCACACCACCGCCCTGAACAGCCGGGCGTCCCCTCGGAAAGGGGGTGGTGGACGGGCTCGACGTAGCGCCGGTCTTCGGGGAGGAGAGCAGGAGGGCCGGCTTCGCGGGCTGCCCACAGCGGGGCGGTGATCCCGGTCGTCGCCGGCCCGCAGACCGGCGGCGACCGGTCGTGTTCTACGCCTCCCGTACCTTCAGCGTCCGGGACAGGTCGTCGAGCTGGTCGACGAGCTTGCGGCGGAGCGCCGGGGTGGGGGCGCCGTCGTGCAGGCAGGCCTCGCCCAGCCGCAGGTGCTCGGCGTCGACGGTGTGCACCGGGAACGCCCAGCGTCCGGCGGCCTCGGCGATGGCGGGGCCGCGGCGGTCGGCGAGGGCGACCGCGTCCTGGTAGAAGCGGGGGACGTAGTCCCGTACGAGATCGGCCTGTTCGGGCTGCCAGAAGCCCTGGGCGGTGGCGATGAACAGGTAGTTCGACAGGTCGGTGCGCTCGTCGGTGGCGAACATCGACTCCCAGGCCGCGCGCTTGGCCTCGGCGTCGGGCAGCGCGGCCCGGCAGCGGGCGGCGCCCTCCTGGCCGGTGGCGGACGGGTCGCGGTCGAGTTCCTCGGCGATGGCGGCCTGGTCGACGGCGCCGAGGACGGCGAGGCGGCTCAGGACGCGCCAGCGCAGCTCCGGGTCGAGTTCGGGGCCGCCGGGGACGGTGCCGTCGGCGAGCCAGGCGGCGATGGTGTCCGGGTGGGCGGCGACGTCGATGAAGTGGCGCACGGCGATCAGGCGCAGGCCGGGGTTGTCGCCGTCCTCGGTGCGGCGGATGAGGTCGCGGCACAGGGAGCCGAGGGCGGCGACGGCGGCGGGCCGCTGCCCGGGGTCGACGTACCGGTCGGCGATCTGCCCGGTGGCGAAGGCCAGGACGCCCTGGACGAGGGCGAGGTCGGTCTCCTCGGGCAGATGGGCGGCGGCGGTCGCCAGATAGTCGGCGGGCGCGAGTTCACCGTCGCGGACCATGTCGCGCAGCGTGTTCCACACCACGGCGCGGGTGAGCGCGTCGGGGACGCCGGACAGGCCGCGCAGGGCGGTCTCCAGGGAGGTCTCGTCCAGGCGGATCTTGGCGTAGGTCAGGTCCTGGTCGTTGGGCACGACCAGGGCGGGCCGGGTGCCGGAGCGCGCGCGGCCGGTGCCGTCCTGCGGGACGTCGGTCTCGTAGCGCTCCCGGACGACCAGGCTGCGGCCGTCGCCCAGGTCGCGGTCGTAGACGCCGACGGTGACGCGGTGCGGGCGGCTGCCGTCGCGGTCGAGGGCGAGGGTCCACTGGCCGGGCACGGCGTCGACGGACGCGGTGAGCGTGTCCACGCCGGTGGTGCGCAGCCAGGCTTCGGCCCAGGCGTGCACGTCGCGGTCGGTGGCGGAGGCGAGGGAGTCGATGAAGTCGGCGAGGGTGGCGTTGGCGAACCGGTGCCGCTTGAAGTGGGTGTTGATACCGGCCAGGAAGTCCTTCTCGCCGAGCCAGGCGACCAGTTGCCGCAGCGCGGAGGCGCCCTTGGCGTAGGAGATGCCGTCGAAGTTGAGCAGGGCGGAGGCGGTGTCGTCGACGGCGTCCGGGGCGACGGGGTGGGTGGAGGGGCGCTGGTCGGCGTCGTAGCCCCAGGACTTGCGGGCGACGCCGAAGTCGGTCCAGGTGCCGGTGAAGCGGGTGGCCTCGGCGGTGGTCTGGTAGCCCATGTACTCGGCGAAGGACTCGTTCAGCCAGATGTCGTCCCACCACCTGAGGGTGACCAGGTCGCCGAACCACATGTGGGCCATCTCGTGGGCGATGACCATGGCGCGGGTCTGCCGCTCGGTGTCGGTGACGGCGGAGCGGTAGACGAACTCGTCGCGGAAGGTGACCAGGCCCGGGTTCTCCATGGCGCCCGCGTTGAACTCGGGGACGAAGGCCTGGTCGTAGGAGTCGAAGGGGTAGGGCTCGTCGAACTTCTCGTGGTAGCGGTCGAAGCAGGCGCGGGTGACGTCGAGGATCTCGTCGGCGTCCGCGTCGAGGTGGGGCGCCAGCGAGCGGCGGCAGTGGATGCCGAAGGGCAGGCCGCGGTGCTCGGTGCGTACGGAGTGCCAGGGGCCGGCGGCGACGGCGACGAGGTAGGTGGAGATCAGCGGGGTGGGCGCGGCCTTCCAGACGCCGTCGCCGGTGTGCTCGGTGACGCCGTTGGCGAGGACGGTCCAGCCCTCGGGGGCGGTGACGGCGAGTTCGAAGACGGCCTTGAGGTCGGGCTGGTCGAAGGCGGCGAAGACGCGCTGGACGTCGTCCAGGAACAGCTGCGTGTAGACGTAGGCCTCGCCGTCGGTGGGGTCGGTGAAGCGGTGCATGCCCTCGCCGGTGCGGGAGTAGCGCATGGCGGCGTCGACGCGCAGCTCGTGCTCACCGGGGGCGAGGTTCTTCAGCAGCAGGCGGTTACCGGTGAGATCGCGTGGGTCGAGGGGCTGTCCGTCGAGGGTGGCGGAGCGCAGGTGGGCGGGCTTGAGCTCGACGAACGTGTCCGTGCTGTCCCGGTCTGCCCGTACGGAGAACCGGATCGCGGTCCGGGAGTCGAAGGTGTCGTCCCCGCCGGTCAGGTCGAGGTCGACGGTGTAGCGGTGGACGTCGAGGAGCTTGGCACGGGTCTGCGCTTCGTCGCGCGTGAGTACGGACATGGAGGCCATGCTGCCTGATGGCCCGGAGCGGGCACGAGGGGGTGTCGCCGGGGGACGCAAGGCGTTCGCGGTCCGCGGGGGCGCGTTCGACGGCGCGCGGGCAGGCAAGCGACGTCAGGTCGCCGGGGTCTCGCCGTTGCCGGCGTCCTCCGCGATGCGCTCGTGGTGGCGGATCACCTCGGCGATGATGAAGTTCAGGAACTTCTCGGCGAACGCCGGGTCCAGTTTGGCGTCCTCGGCGAGGGCGCGCAGCCGGGCGATCTGCCGGGCCTCGCGGGCCGGGTCGGCGGGCGGCAGCTGGTGGGCGGCCTTGAGGTGGCCGACCTGCTGGGTCGCCTTGAACCGCTCGGCGAGCATGTGGACGACGGCCGCGTCGATGTTGTCGATGCTCTCGCGCAGCCGCGCGAGCTCCTCGTGAACGGCGGGGGCGACGTCACCGGTACCGGTGCTGCTGGTGGTCATGGGCTCCAACCCTACGGGGTGGGCGGCGCTCCGATCATGAGCGTCCGACCCGTGGGCGACAGCGGGTGCGGACGGCGGGCGCCAGGTGCCGCGGGGCGCGGACGCCAGGCGGAATCGGGGCTCCCGCGCATAAAGTGGGAGAGAGTTCAGGGCGTCTTTGGGGGTTCGGACGTGGCGAACGGCGGACCGGTGGTGCACGGCTACCCGCATCTGGTGACGGTGCGGGCCGCGATCACCTCCCTGTACAAGCGGCTCTCCTACGGCACCGTGCAGACGTTCGCGACCAGCGTGGCCCCGGCCGACGTGGCCTTCTGCGACACCGACGACCTGCATCTGGGGGCCCAGCGCGTGGCCCGCGAACTGGTCCGCCACTACCGGCTGCCGGATGCCCGCATGATCGTCGGCTTCCGCGAGATGACGCACGCGGCGAACGTCGAGCTGGCGGCGGGCCCCGAGTACTTCGTCGAGCTGAACGACCGCTTCCGCACCCACCGCCGGGACATCGGCGCGGCCCTCGCCCACGAGGTGACCCACGTCTACCTGCACCGCCTGGACCTGACCTTCCCCAGCACCCGCGACAACGAGATCCTCACCGACACGGTGGCGACGTACCTGGGCGCGGGCTGGCTGCTGCTGGACGCCTTCCGGGAGGACGGCGTGTCGTCGCAGAAGCTCGGCTACCTCACTCCGGAGGAGTTCGGCTACGTGCTGGCCAAGCGGGCGCTGGTGTTCGGCGAGGATCCCTCGACGTGGTTCACCAGCCCCCAGGGGTACGAGGCGTACGTCAAGGGCATGGCCCGGGCCCGCAGTGACGAGCAGCAGCCGCCCCTGACGGCGGCGGGCTGGGCGGGCCGCCGCCGGTACGCCCGCGACCGCCGGCACGCCCAGGACCACGGCCGTGCGCCGCTCGTCCAGCCGGAGGCGCCGTACTCCTTCAGCAGCGGCGGCCCGGAGCTCCTGCGGGTGTCCTTCTCCTGCCCCACCTGCCACCAGCGCATCAGGGTCCCGGTCGGCGGCCGTATGCGCGCCCGGTGCGCCCTGTGCCGCACCGTCCTGGAGTGCGACACCTGACCTGATCGCGGTTCCGGGATCGCAGGCCCCACCTTTACCATCTGTCACAGCACTTCGCTATTTTGTTCGCCGCCGTCCCCACCGGCTCAGCCATGTCCCCGCGTTGCCCGAGGAGCCGGTCGTGGATGCCGAGTCCGCCGTCACCACTTGCTACCGCCACCACAGAGTGGAGTCCCACGTCCGCTGCGTCCGCTGCGACCGGTACATCTGCCCGGACTGCATGCGGGAGGCCTCCGTCGGCCACCAGTGCCCGGAGTGTGTGAGGGAGGGCGCCCGGTCGGTGCGGCAGGCGCGGACGGCGTTCGGCGGCCGGATCAGCGCGGTGCCGGTCGTGACGTACGTCCTCATCGGGCTCAACGTCCTCGCCTATCTGGGCGAGTTGGTGCGCCCGGCGGTCGTGGACAGTCTGGGGATGCTCGGGCGCGGACTGGCGGGGACCGACGGCGGCCACTACCTGTGGGAGTACCCGTACGGCTCCGACATGCACGCGGAGGGGCTGGTCGGCGGCGAGTGGTACCGGCTGCTGACCGGCGCGTTCCTGCACATGCCGGCCACCGAGGGGACGTTCGGCATCCTGCACATCGTGATGAACATGGCGGCGCTGTGGAACACCGGCCGCGTGGTCGAGGCGCAGTTGGGCCGCGCCCGCTACCTCGCCCTGTACCTGCTGTCGGCGCTCGGCGGCTCGGTCCTGGTCCTGCTGATCGCACCGGACGCCCTGACGGTCGGCGCGTCCGGCGCGATCTTCGGTCTCTGCGCCGCGTACTACGTCATGGCCCGCCGGCTGGGCTACGACATGAACGGCGTCAACCGGTACATGGCAGGCCTGTTGCTGTGGCTGGTGATCTCCGCCGGGCTCACTTCCTGGCAGGCGCACCTCGGTGGCCTGCTGGCGGGCGGCGTGGTGACCCTGGCGTACGCCTACGCGCCGCGCGGCGGCCGTCGCACTCTGGTCCAGGCGGGCGTGTGCGTGGCCCTGCTGGTCCTGCTCATGGCGCTCAGCTGGGCGAAGGTCTCGGAACTGTCGGGAGGGGCGGCCTGATCAGGGCCGCACGGTAATTGACATGAAACGTCCTGGAATATTTTTTTTGGCGGCCACTCCGGTCGTCGCGTTGGCGGTTCTGCTCGCCTTCGATCCGCGGGACCCGGACCCGTCCACGCCGAAGCAGCACACGGCCGCGCACGAGTCCCGTGCGGACGCCAAGGCGCGGGCCGAACGGTCGGAGAAGGCCCAGGACGACGAGGTGGTCGCCGAGGCACCGCCGGGCCTGGCCGCGCCCGCGAAGAAGGAGCTGGCCCAGCGGCTCGTGGCGAGCGCCGAGAACTCCACGCTCGACTGGCGCAGCACCTACGGCTATATCGAGGACGTCGACGACGGCGACGGCTACACCGCGGGGATCGTCGGCTACTGCACCGGTACCCACGACCTGCTCACCCTGGTCGAGCGCTACACCAAGGCCCACCCGGACAACGGCCTCGCCCGGTTCCTGCCGGCGCTGCGCGAGGTCGACGGCACGGACTCCCACGAGGGCCTGGACCCGGACTTCACCGCGGCGTGGAAGGCGGAGTCGGAACGTCCGGCGTTCCGCAAGGCCCAGGAGGACGAGCGCGACCGCGCCTACTTCAACCCGGCCGTCCGCCTAGCCAAGCTCGACGGCCTCGGCACGCTGGGCCAGTTCATCTACTACGACGCGATGGTCTTCCACGGCCCCGGCGTCGACAAGGACGGCTTCTACGCCCTGCGCGAGCACGCCCTGAAGGAGGCCGACACCCCGGCCGCGGGCGGCCGGGAGAAGAGCTACCTCGACGTCTTCCTGGACGTCCGCCGCGAGGCCATGAAGGCCCGGAAGACGAACCGCGACACCAGCCGCATCGACACCGCCCAGCGGCAGTTCCTGTACGACGGGAACATGGACCTGAAGACCCCGCTGGTGTGGAAGGTGTACGGGGAGACGTACAAGGCGTCCTAGCTCTTGGGACATGCGGCGGCGCCTGCCCTGTGGTCCGGTCGGGGACTGGGCGGGCGCCGCCTGTGTTCCACACGCCTTTGTGTGGGACGTACATGAGCGACCGTCAGGTCACCGTTGTGCCGTCAGACCGTCAGCGAGCGGTCCGTCGGGCGGATCGGGGCCGGCAGGTCGCCGGCGCCCATGAGGTGGCGGTCGACGCCGCGGGCGGCCGAGCGGCCCTCGGCGATCGCCCACACGATGAGGGACTGGCCGCGGCCGGCGTCACCGGCGACGAAGACACCGGGCACGTTGGTCTGGAAGTCCGCGTCACGGGCGATGTTACCGCGCTCGTCCAGCTCCAGGCCGAACTGGTCGACCAAGCCGTTCTCCCGGTCGGTTCCGGTGAAGCCCATGGCCAGGGTGACCAGCTGGGCCGGGATCCTGCGCTCGCTGCCCGGCTTGGGGGCCGGCCTGCCGTCCACGAACTCGACCTCGGCCAGGTGCAGCCACTGCACGTTGCCGTCCTCGTCGCCCTCGAAGTGGGTCGTGGAGGCCGAGTAGATCCGCTCGCCGCCCTCCTCGTGGGCGGAGGTGACCTTGTAGAGGATCGGGAAGGTCGGCCAGGGCTGGTCGACCGGGTGCCGCTCGTCGTTCGGGCGGGCCATGATCTCCAACTGGGTGACGGAGGCCGCGCCCTGGCGGTGGGCGGTGCCCACGCAGTCCGCGCCCGTGTCACCGCCGCCGATGACGACGACGTGCTTGCCCTCCGCCGAGATCGGCGCCACCACGTAGTCGCCCTCCTGGACCTTGTTGGCCAGGGGCAGGTACTCCATCGCCTGGTGGACGCCCTTGAGTTCGCGGCCGGGGACGGGAAGGTCGCGGGCGGTGGTGGAGCCGGCGGCGATGACGACCGCGTCGTAGCGCTTCTTGAGGTCGGTGGCCTTCAGGTCGCGTCCGATCTCGACGCCGGTACGGAAGCGGGTGCCCTCCGCGCGCATCTGCTCGATACGGCGGTTGATGTGCCGCTTCTCCATCTTGAACTCGGGGATGCCGTAGCGCAGGAGGCCTCCGACGCGGTCCGCGCGCTCGTAGACGGCGACGGTGTGGCCCGCCCTGGTCAGCTGCTGGGCGGCGGCCAGGCCCGCCGGGCCGGAGCCGATGACCGCGACGGTCTTGCCGGACAGGCGCTCGGGGATCCGCGGGGCGACGTCGCCGCTCTCCCACGCCTTGTCGATGATCGAGACCTCGACGTTCTTGATGGTGACCGGCGGCTGGTTGATTCCGAGCACACAGGCCGACTCGCAGGGCGCCGGGCACAACCGGCCCGTGAACTCGGGGAAGTTGTTCGTCGCGTGCAGCCGCTCGGAGGCGGCGGCCCAGTCCCCGCGGTAGGCGTAGTCGTTCCACTCCGGGATCAGGTTCCCGAGCGGGCAGCCGTTGTGGCAGAACGGGATGCCGCAGTCCATGCACCGGCCGGCCTGCTTGCTGATGATCGGCAGCAGCGAGCCGGGAACGTAGACCTCGTTCCAGTCCCTCTTGCGCTCCTCGACCGGGCGGGACTCGGCGACCTCGCGGCCGTGGTTCAGAAAGCCCTTCGGGTCAGCCATGGATCGCCGCCTCCATCATCTTCTCGGTGATCTCGGTCTCGGACAGACCGGCCCGCTCGGCGGCGTCCTTGGCGGCGAGCACTGCCTTGTACGTGCTGGGGATGATCTTGCTGAAGCGCTCCACCGCGGTGTCCCACTCGGCGAGCAGCTTCTCGGCGACGGTCGAGCCCGTCTCCTCCTGGTGCCGGCGCACCACGTCGTGCAGCCACTGCCGGTCGGAGTCGTCCAGCGGCTCGACCGCGTCGGCGTTGCCGGGGTTGACGTTGTCGCGGTCGAGGTCGACGACGTAGGCGATGCCGCCGGACATGCCGGCCGCGAAGTTGCGGCCGGTCTCGCCGAGGACCACCGCGCGCCCGCCGGTCATGTACTCGCAGCCGTGGTCGCCCACGCCCTCGGAGACGACCAGCGCGCCGGAGTTGCGCACGCAGAACCGCTCACCGGTCTTGCCGCGCAGGAACATCTCGCCGCCGGTCGCGCCGTAGGCGAGGGTGTTGCCCGCGATGACGCTGTACTCGGCGAGGTGGTCGGCGGCGCGGTCCGGGCGGACCACGATCCGGCCGCCCGAAAGACCCTTGCCGACATAGTCGTTGGCGTCGCCCTCCAGGCGCAGCGTGATGCCGCGCGGGACGAAGGCGCCGAAGGACTGGCCGGCCGAGCCGGTGAAGGTGATGTCGATGGTGTCGTCGGGCAGTCCCGCACCGCCGAACTTCTTCGTCACCTCGTGGCCGAGCATCGTGCCGACCGTGCGGTTGATGTTGCGGATGGCGACCTGGGCGCGCACCGGCTGGGCGTCGGCGGCGCCGGGCGCGGCCAGGGAGTCGGCGGCGAGCCTGATCAGCTCGTTGTCGAGCGCCTTCTCCAGGCCGTGGTCCTGGGCGGTCACCTGGTGGCGTACCGCACCCTCGGGCAGCTCGGGCACGTGGAACAGCGGCTCCAGGTCCAGGCCCTGCGCCTTCCAGTGGTCGACCGCCCGGGTCACGTCGAGGACCTCGGCGTGGCCGACGGCCTCCTCGACGGAGCGGAAGCCCAGTTCGGCGAGCAGTTGGCGGACCTCCTCGGCGATGAACCGGAAGAAGTTCACCACGTACTCGGCCTGGCCGGAGAACCGCTCGCGCAGCACCGGGTTCTGGGTGGCGATGCCGACCGGGCAGGTGTCCAGGTGGCACACGCGCATCATGACGCAGCCGGAGACGACCAGCGGCGCGGTCGCGAAGCCGAACTCCTCGGCGCCCAGCAGCGCCGCGATCATCACATCGCGGCCGGTCTTGAGCTGACCGTCGGTCTGCACGACGATGCGGTCCCGCAGCCCGTTGAGCAGAAGCGTCTGCTGGGTCTCGGCCAGGCCCAGCTCCCAGGGGCCGCCCGCGTGCTTCAGCGAGGTCAGCGGGGAGGCACCGGTACCGCCGTCGTGACCGGAGATCAGGACCACGTCCGCGTGCGCCTTGGAGACGCCGGCGGCCACCGTGCCGACACCGACCTCGGAGACCAGCTTGACGTGGATCCGCGCCCGCGGGTTCGCGTTCTTCAGGTCGTGGATCAGTTGGGCCAGGTCCTCGATGGAGTAGATGTCGTGGTGCGGCGGCGGGGAGATCAGGCCGACGCCGGGGGTCGAGTGCCGGGTCCTGGCCACCCACGGGTAGACCTTGTGGCCGGGCAGCTGGCCGCCCTCGCCGGGCTTGGCGCCCTGGGCCATCTTGATCTGTATGTCGTCGGAGTTGACGAGGTACTCGCTGGTCACCCCGAAGCGGCCGGAGGCCACCTGCTTGATGGCGGACCGGCGGGCCGGGTCGTACAGGCGGTCCGCGTCCTCGCCGCCCTCACCGGTGTTGGACTTGCCGCCCAGCTGGTTCATGGCGATGGCGAGGGTCTCGTGCGCCTCCTTGGAGATGGAGCCGTACGACATCGCGCCGGTGGAGAAGCGCTTGACGATCTCGGAGACCGGCTCGACCTCCTCGACGGGGATCGGCGCGCGGTCGGAAGCGAAACCGAACAGGCCGCGCAGCGTCATCAGGCGCTCGGACTGCTCGTTCACCCGGTCCGTGTACTGCTTGAAGATGTCGTAGCGGCCGGTGCGCGTGGAGTGCTGGAGGCGGAAGACCGTCTCCGGGTCGAACAGGTGCGGCTCGCCCTCACGGCGCCACTGGTACTCGCCGCCGATCTCCAGCGCGCGGTGCGCCGGGGCGATCCCGGAGGCCGGGTAGGCCTTGGCGTGGCGGGCGGCGACCTCCTTGGCGACGACGTCCATGCCGACGCCGCCGATCTTGGTGGCGGTGCCGTCGAAGTACTTGTCGACGAAGGCCTCGTCCAGCCCGACGGCCTCGAAGACCTGGGCGCCGCGGTAGGAGGCGACGGTGGAGATGCCCATCTTGGACATGACCTTCAGCACGCCCTTGCCGAGGGCGTGGATCAGGTTGCGCAGGGCGTCCTCGGGCTCGCCGCCCGGCAGGAAGGTGCCCGCGCGGACCAGGTCCTCGACGGACTCCATCGCCAGGTACGGGTTGACCGCGGCGGCGCCGTAGCCGATCAGCAGGGCGACGTGGTGGACCTCGCGGACGTCGCCGGCCTCCACCAGCAGGCCCACGTGGGTGCGCTGCTTGGTGCGGATCAGATGGTGGTGGACGGCCGCGGTGAGCAGCAGCGACGGGATCGGGGCGTGCTCGGCGTCCGAGTGGCGGTCGGACAGGACGATCAGGCGGGCGCCGTTGCCGATGGCGGCGTCGGCCTCGGCGCAGATCTCCTCGATGCGCGCGGCCAGCGCCTCGCCGCCACCGGAGACCCGGTACAGGCCGGAGAGGGTCGCGGCCTTGAAGCCGGGCATGTCGCCGTCGGCGTTGATGTGGATGAGCTTGGCCAGCTCGTCGTTGTCGATCACCGGGAAGGGCAGGACGACGCTGCGGCAGGAGGCCGCGGTCGGTTCGAGCAGGTTGCCCTGCGGACCGAGCGAGCTGCGCAGGGAGGTGACCAGCTCCTCGCGGATCGCGTCCAGCGGCGGGTTGGTGACCTGCGCGAACAGCTGGGTGAAGTAGTCGAAGAGCAGCCGCGGGCGCTCGGAGAGGGCCGCGATCGGCGAGTCGGTGCCCATGGAGCCGATCGGCTCGGCGCCGGTCTTGGCCATCGGCGCGAGCAGGACGCGCAGCTCCTCCTCGGTGTAGCCGAAGGTCTGCTGGCGGCGGGTGACCGAGGCGTGGGTGTGCACGATGTGCTCGCGCTCGGGCAGGTCGCCAAGCTCGATCTCGCCGGCCTGGACCCACTCGGCGTAGGGCTCCTCGGCGGCGAGGGTCGCCTTGATCTCGTCGTCCTCGATGATGCGGTGCTCGGCGGTGTCGACGAGGAACATGCGGCCGGGCTGGAGCCGGCCCTTGCGGACGACCCTGGCCGGGTCGATGTCGAGCACGCCGACCTCGGAGCCGAGGACGACGAGGCCGTCGTCGGTGACCCAGTAGCGGCCGGGGCGCAGACCGTTGCGGTCGAGCACGGCGCCGACCTGGGTGCCGTCGGTGAAGGTGACGCAGGCCGGGCCGTCCCAGGGCTCCATCATCGTGGAGTGGTACTCGTAGAAGGCGCGCCGGGCCGGGTCCATGGCGTCGTGGTTCTCCCACGCCTCCGGGATCATCATCAGCACGGAGTGCGGCAGCGAGCGGCCGCCGAGGTGGAGCAGCTCCAGGACCTCGTCGAAGGAGGCGGAGTCGGAGGCGCCCGGCGTACACACCGGGAAGGTCCGCTCCAGCGTCTCCTGGGGACCGAACAGGCCGGAGGCCAGCCGGGACTCACGGGCGCGCATCCAGTTGCGGTTGCCCTGGACGGTGTTGATCTCGCCGTTGTGCGCGACGAAGCGGTACGGGTGCGCGAGCGGCCAGCTCGGGAAGGTGTTCGTGGAGAAGCGGGAGTGGACGAGCGCGATGGCCGAGGCGAAGCGGCGGTCGGACAGGTCCGGGAAGAAGGGCTCGAGCTGGCCGGTGGTGAGCATGCCCTTGTAGACGAGGGTGCGGGCCGACAGCGACGGGAAGTAGACGCCGGCCTCGCGCTCGGCGCGCTTGCGCAGCACGAACGACTTGCGGTCCAGGGCGATGCCCTCGCTCACGCCGTCGGTGACGAACAGCTGGCGGAAGACGGGCATGGTGGAGCGGGCGGTGGCGCCGAGCAGCTCGGGGGCGACCGGGACCTCGCGCCAGCCGAGGACGGTCAGGCCCTCGTCCCCCGCTATCGCCTCGATGCGCGAGACGGTGTCCTCGGTGCCGTCCTCGGGCAGGAAGGCGATGCCGACGGCGTAGGCACCGGCCGCGGGCAGTTCGAATCCGGCCACCTCGCGCAGGAACGCGTCGGGCACCTGGGAGAGCAGACCGGCGCCGTCGCCGGAGTCGGGCTCGGAGCCCGTCGCGCCGCGGTGTTCCAGGTTGCGGAGAACCGTGAGCGCCTGTTCGACCAGCGCATGGCTCGCCTCGCCGGTGAGGGTGGCCACGAAGCCGACGCCGCAGGCGTCGTGCTCGTTGCGGGGGTCGTACATACCCTGCGCGGCAGGGCGAGCATCCATGAACGACCAGTTCTGGTCGTTCGCGGGATGCTGGGACGGCTGGCGCGGCATACGCATCGGCTCTCCCGTCGTCGTCATGTGGCAAGTGCGAGTGCCGAGGGACGACGTTGGCCCTCTGCCTGAAATGCGAAATTTCGTGCAGGTTACATGATGGGCGGTTTCTCGGGAATCGGAAACTCCGTTCCAACATGCGGGCACCGTGGGTCGACAGGGGGTACCGCGACCGGCGGTGAAAGCTGTGGGGCGGGCGGACGAGATCGGTCGGATCGATGTCCGTCGGCCCGGGGGAACAGGGAGGACGGAGTCGCCCGGCCCTGCGCATGCGCGACAGGCCTCATTGCCTGCGGGTGCTTACGGCTCATGCCCCGTGGTCACACGGCCGAAACCAACGGGTAACGAGCAACGGCTTACTTATACGACTATCCGCATAAGTTCCAGCGCCTATCCTACGGCGGTGCCGAACAGGGTACCCAGGGCGTAGGTCACACCGGCGGCGGCACCACCCAGGGCGAGCTGCCGCACACCGCTGTACCACCAGCTGCGCGCCGTCACCTTGGCCACCACCGCGCCACAGGCGAACAGCCCGAGGAGGGCGAGCAGCACGGCCGGCCACAACGCGCTGGCGCCCAGCAGGTACGGCAGCAGCGGCAGAAGCGCGCCGAGCGCGAACGAGCCGAACGACGACACCGCGGCGACCAGCGGGGAGGGCAGGTCGCCGGGGTCGACGCCCAGCTCCTCGCGGGCGTGTATCTCCAGGGCCTGCTCCGGGTCCTTCGACAACTGCCGGGCCACCTCCTGGGCGAGCCCGGGTTCCACGCCGCGCGAGACGTACAGGGCGGCCAGCTCCCGCTCCTCGTCCTCCGGGTGCTTGCGCAGCTCGCGGCGCTCGACGTCCAGTTCGGCCTCGACCAGCTCGCGCTGCGAGGCGACGGAGGTGTACTCGCCGGCCGCCATGGAGAAGGCACCCGCGGCCAGGCCCGCGAGGCCGGTGAGGACAATGGTCTGCTGGCCCACCGCGCCGCCCGCCACACCGGTCATCAGGGCGAGGTTGGAGACCAGGCCGTCCATCGCGCCGAAGACCGCGGGACGCAGCCAGCCACCGTTCACGTCGCGGTGCGTGTGGTTGTCGCGGTGCGCCTCGTGGAGCGTCGCTTCGGTGTCGATGATGGCCATGGCGAGGTCCCCCTGAGCGCTGGGCGAGAACTTAGGTAAGGCTGACTTTTGGACGAGTTCTACTTTTTGACAACGCCGAATCTACGCTGGAAATTTCACCGCCGCCAGCAAGGGAAGGCTGGGCTAACCTGCGGTTTTGCGCCGCGGCGCTCATCCGTGACGTGATGCGCACAGATGTCGTACGGGTGATGGTGAGGTTCCCGAGGCTGCACAGGGCCCCGCGCCGGGGACAGTTCCGCTGAGGGCTCCCCGCCCTGCGGGTCGCCCCGAGAGGAGAGCCCGCCATGGGATCGACCATCCGCGCCCCGCAGACCCCGGCGCCGGCCCCGGCTGCCTCGCGCGAACGGGCACGCGGCGCGCTGCTCGGCCTCGCCGTCGGAGACGCGCTCGGGGCGCCCGCGGAGAACCTGAAGCCGTCCGAGATCCGCGCCCGCTGGGGCCGGATCACCGGCTACGTCACCGACCGGCCGGCCGGCACGGACGACACCGAGTACGCCATCTTCTCCGGGCTGCTGCTGGCCCGGCACGGCCATGCGCTCACCCCTGCCCTGGTGGAGGCGGCCTGGCACGAGTTCATCGCCGACCGCGCCGAGGGCCCCTTCCGCGGGGCCGGATTCAGCGAGCGGGGCACGCTGGAGAACCTGCGCCGGGGGCTGGCCGCCCCCATCTCCGCCCAGCACCGGCACGCCTGGAGCGACGGGCTCGCCATGCGGGCGGCGCCGTTCGGGGTGTTCGCCGCCGGGCGGCCCGCCGAGGCGGCCCGGCTGGTGGCGATCGACGGCTCGGTCAGCCACGAGGGCGAGGGCATCCACGGCGGCCGGTCGGTGGCCGCCGGGGTCGCGGCGGCGATGGCGGGCGCGCCGCCGGTCGCGGTCGTGGCCGCCGCCCTCGCCGCCGTCCCGGACGACTCCTGGACGGCCCGCTCGCTGCGCCGGGCCACGGCCGCCGCCCACCGCGGCGAACGCGCGGTCCGCTCCGCGGTGGTCATCGGCGGCTATCCCTGGACCGACCTGGCCCCCGAAGCGGTCGCCCTGGCCTTCGGCGCGTACGCCGCCGCCGACGGCGACTTCCGCGAGGCGGTCCTCGCCGCCGTCAACATGGGCCGCGACGCCGACACCACGGCGGCGGTCGCGGGCGCGCTGGCCGGCGCGACGCAGGGCCTCTCGGCCATCCCGGACGAGTGGGCGACGGCCATCGGCCCCGCCCGGGGCAGCTGCCTGCCGTCGATGGCGGGCCGGCACGTACTGGACGTGGCGGACCTGCTGGTGAGCGCCTCCACCGGTCTCCCGCGGCACGAAGCCCCCGTACGACCTGAGGCACTCCCCGCTCCGGACCGGTCGGCGTACGCACTCACCGCCGGAGAAGGAGAAGAGGAGGCGCGGCCGTGACGCGGCGGGTCGAAGGGCTGTTGTTGGGGCTGGCCGCCGGGGACGCCGCCGGGTGGCCCGCCGCGCGGCACCGGGCCGCTCGGATGCCGGAGTGGACCCGGCGGCTCACCCGGGAACTGGACACGTTCGCCGAGCTGAACGCGACGACGACGCTGCCCGTGCCCATCGCGCTCAACCAGCCTCCGGAGCCGCTGCGCCTCGGCCCCTCCGACGACGCGGAGTGGGCGGTGTTCGCCGCGGAGGCCCTGCTGCGGGCCGGGGACGACGGGGCGCTCGGCGACCTCGGCCGGGAGCGGCGTATCCGGGCCGCGATCGACCTGACCTGGAACGCCGTCGCCGGCGAGGTCGCGGCGGCGGCCGAACGCGCCCCAGAGGTCGAGTCGGCGGTACTGCCGCTGCGCGCCCGTATCTCCGTCCGGGCCGGGCTCGGCAACCTGGCGACCGGACTGCGCCCGCCCGCCAGCGGGCACGACAACCCGCACTACTTCGACGACGCCGCCTGCGTACGGGCCTGTGTGCTGGCCACGGCCCACCCGGGCGACCCCCGGTGCGCCGCCGAACTGGCCGAGTTCGACGCCCGGTACACCCAGGACGGCGACGGCGTCCACGGAGCCCGCGCGATGGCGGCGGCACTCGCCGAGGCACTGGCGGGCGCGGAGGTCGGGGCGTGCGTCACGGCGGCGCTGGCCGAACTGCCCGAGCGGACGGAGATCGGCCGCAACGCCCGGCACGCGCTGCGCCTGGCCCGGGACACCGAGGGCGCGTTCGCGCTCGTCCCGCTGCTGGAGCACCGGATCGTCGACCACGTCTACAGCTACGGCATCGCCGCCGCCGAGACGGTTCCGGTCGCCCTCGCCCTGGCCACGGCGGCGGACGGCCGGATCGCCGAGGCGCTGCCGGCGGCGGCCTGCCTGTCCCGGGTCGCCGACTCCGCCCCGGCCCTGGCGGGCGCGCTGACCGGCGCGCTGGGCGGCGGCGAGGCGATCCCGGAGTCCTGGCGGGAAGCCTGCCGCACCCTGTCCGGCTGCGTGCTGCCCCGCCTCACCGGCACCGACCTCGTGGAACTCGCCGAACTCCTGGAAGCCGCACAACCGGCCCCTCCAGGAGGATGATTCCGGGCATGACGCCCAAAGGAGAACAGAGCCGAGGCGTGGTCCGGGACGCGGACCTGGAGGAGCGGATCGTCGGCGCGCTCGTGGGAGCGGCCGTCGGCGACGCGCTCGGCGGCCCCGTCGAGGGCTACTCCCCCGACCAGATCCTCGAGCGCCACGGCGGCCGCGTGCACGGCGTCGTCGGCCCCTGGCACGGCGAACGGTGGCGCTCCGCCCGCCCCATCGCCCCGTACCACAAGGGCGACGGCCACGTCACCGACGACACCTTGATGACGCACGCCCTGGTGCGGGTGTACGCACGCGTCCGCGACCACCTCGACGCCTACGCGATCGCCGACCACCTGGTGCCCGACCTGATGACGAACCCGCGCTGGATCCCGGAACTCCAGGCGGAGGCGCTGCCGCTGCACCGGGTCTTCCTGGCGGAGAAGTGGCTCGTGGCACGACTGCACTACGGCCACGTCGACCCGCGCGAGGCCGGCACCGGAAACATCGTCAACTGCGGTGCCGCGATGTACATGGCGCCGGTGGGCCTGGTCAACGCGGCCAATCCGGCGGCCGCTTACGCCGAGGCCCTGGACATCGCGGGCGCCCACCAGTCGTCCTACGGCAGGGAGGCGGCAGGCGTCCTGGCGGCCGGGGTCGCGGCCGCGTGCGCGCCGGGGGCGAGTCCGGAGTCGGTGGTGACCGCGTGCCTGTCGCTGGCCAAGGACGGCACCCGCGCCGCGATCGAGCGGGTCTGCGAAGTGGCCCGCGGCCGCACGGACTTCGAGTCGGCGCTGGGCCCGCTGCGGGAGGCGGTGGCGCCGTACGACACGGTCGGGCCGGACTACCGGAACCCGTCCCTGGGCGCCCGCCGCCCCTCCCGACTGCACGCGATCGAGGAACTGCCCGTCGCGCTGGGCATGTTGACGGTGGCGCGCGGCGACTTCCGCCAGGCCGTCCTCGGTGCGGTGAACTACGGCCGCGACTGCGACTCCATCGCGACGATGGCCGGGGCGCTGGCGGGCGCGCTGGGCTCACCCGTCCCTCAGGACTGGGCGAAGACGGTGTCCGAGGCCAGCCGCCTGGACCTGTGGGATCCGGCGCGCACGCTGGCCGGAGTGACCCGGGAGATCTTCGAGAAGGACGTACGGCGAAGGCGCGCACACGAGCGGGCGTTCGCCGGAATGAGAGGCCCGGAATGCTCCGACTGACCTGGATCCAGCCGGAGGACCTGCTCGGCCACGAGTTGCGCCAGGCGGTGCAGGACGGCCGCGAACCGTCGGCGATCGCCGCCCGCTGGCGCGCGGCGGGCGGACCCGAGGCCCCGGCCCGCGCGGGCGCGTCCCCAGGACGCGCCTCCCGCTACCTGCGCCTCCTCGCGGAGGACCTCCTGGACGAACTGGCCGAACTCCCCAGCCGGCTGGCGGACGCGGAACCGACGGACCTGGCCGCGATCAAGGCCCTGTGCACGGCCTGGCCCGAGCAGCCGGGCGCCCTCGCGCCCACGGGGACGGCCGAGCCCCTGGAGGCCGCCTGGCTCGGCCGGGCCGCCGGCTGCCTGCTGGGCAAACCCGTGGAGAAACTGCCCCTCACCGGCATCCGCCAACTCGCCCGGGCCACCGGCAACTGGCCCCTGAGCACCTGGTTCACGGGCAAGGGCGTACCCGAGGACCTGGCCGCCGCGTACCCCTGGAACCGCCGCTCGGCGGCCAACTCCCTGGCCGAGAACATCGACGGCATGCCCGAGGACGACGACCTCAACTATCCCCTGCTCAACCTCCTCCTGCTGCAACGCCACGGGAAGCGGTTCACGACCACCGACACCGCCCGCCTCTGGCTGGACGAACTCCCCGCAGGCCGCACCTTCACCGCCGAACGCGTCGCCTACCGCAACCTGCTGCTCGGCATCGACCCCCCGCACACCGCGCGGCACCGCAACCCCTTCCGCGAGTGGATCGGCGCTCTGATCCGCGCCGACATGCACGGCTGGACCAACCCCGGCGACCCGGCGGCCGCGGCCGCGCAGGCCCACCGCGACGCCACCCTCACCCACACCGCGAACGGTGTCTACGCCGCGATGTTCGCCGCCGCCGCCATCGCCACCGCGGCGACCGGAACCCACGACGTCCACACCTGCCTGGCCACCGGCCTGACCGTCGTACCGCCCGGCTCCCGACTCGCCCGCGCCGTGCGCCACGCCGTCCAACTGGCGAGAGCCCACGAGGACTTCGAGACGGTCGTGGACGAACTCCACGCCACCCACGCCGACTGCCACTGGGTGCACGCCGTCCCCAACACCGCGCTGATCGCCGCCGCCCTGACCCACGCCGACGGCGACTTCACCGGCTCCGTCTGCCGCGCCGTCTCCGGCGGCTGGGACACCGACTCGAACGGTGCCACGGCCGGCGGTGTCGCGGCCCTCCTCGCCGGATCCCCGCACGCGCTGCCCAACCGCTGGACGGCGCCACTCAAGAACCGGCTGGCCACATCGGTGGGCGACTTCGACGGCACCGGCTTCGACACCCTGGCCCACCTCACGCACCTGGAGGCGTCCCGCCCCATGAGCGACATCGACCGGCTCACCTCATGACCGCGCCCCACGACGCCGCACCCGACGCCACCGGGCCGCTCGCCGGTCTGCGCGTGCTCGACCTCGCCACCCTCTTCGCCGGACCCATCGCCGCCACCATGCTCGGTGACTTCGGCGCCGAGGTGATCAAGGTGGAGCACCCGGTCAAGCCGGACCCGTCCCGGGGCCACGGGCCCTCGAAGGACGGGGTCGGCCTGTGGTGGAAACTGCTCGGCCGCAACAAGCACACCATCACGCTTGACCTGTCGAAACCCGGTGGCCGCCGCACCCTGCTGCGGCTGGCCGCCACCGCCGACGTGATCGTGGAGAACTTCCGGCCCGGCACCCTGGAGAAGTGGGAGCTCGGCTGGCCGGAGCTGTCGGCGGCCAATCCGCGCCTGGTGCTGGCCCGGGTCACCGGGTTCGGGCAGTTCGGCCCGCACGCCTCCCGGCCCGGGTTCGGCACCCTGGCGGAGGCGCTGAGCGGGTTCGCCGCGATCACCGGCGAGCCGGACGCACCGCCGACGCTCCCGCCGTTCGGGCTCGCCGACTCGATCGCGGGCCTGGCCACGGCGTACGCGGTGATGACCGCGCTCGCGGCGCGGGAGCGCACCGGGGCCGGCCAGATCGTGGACATGGCGATCATCGAGCCGATCCTGACCGTCCTCGGCCCGCAGCCCCTGTGGTACGACCAGCTCGGCTACGTCCAGCCCCGCACCGGCAACCGCACCCGGAACAACGCCCCGCGCAACACCTACCGCACCAGTGACGGCACCTGGGTGGCGGTCTCCACCTCGGCGCAGTCGGTCGCGGAACGCGTGATGCGGCTGGTGGGCCGCCCGGAGCTGATCGACGAGCCCTGGTTCGCGACCGGCGCGGAGCGGGCCGCGCACGCCGACGTGCTCGACGAGGCGGTGGGCGGCTGGATCGCCCGGCACACCCGCACCGAGGTCCTGGCCGCCTTCGAGAAGGCCCAGGCGGCGATCGCGCCGATCCAGGACGTACGGGACGTGATGGCCGACCCGCAGTACCGGGCCCTCGGCACCCTGACCACGCTGCACGACCCGGAGCTCGGCCGGATGCGCATGCAGAACGTCCTCTTCCGGCTCTCCGCCACCCCGGGCGCGATCCGCTGGGCGGGCCGCCCGCACGGCGCCGACACGGACGCGGTCCTGACCGAACTCGGCCTCACCCCGGAGGAACTGGCCGCGCTGCGTGCGGAGGGCGCCCTGTGACGGCGACCGCCTTCTGCCCGATCACGTGGCTGTACGCCCCCGGTGACCGCCCGCACGTCGTGGCCAAGGCACTGGCCTCCGGCGCCGACGTGGTGGTGGTCGACCTGGAGGACGCGGTCGCCCCGGACCGCAAGGAGTACGCCCGTGCGGCCACCGCCGAGCTGCTGACCGAACCGCCGCCGGTCCCGGTGCACGTGCGGATCAACGCGGTCGACGGTCCGCTGGCCGCCGCGGACCTGGCGGCGGTGGCACCCCGGCCGGGTCTGGCCGGGCTGCGGCTGCCGAAGGTGACGTGCGCCGGGCAGGTCGCCCGGGTCGCGGCGCGGACGGAGACCGTACAGGGCCCGCCGCCGGCGGACGGTTCGGGGCCCCCGCTGTACGCCCTCCTGGAGACCGCGCTGGCCATCGAGCGCGCCTACGCCATCGCCTCCGCGCACCCCTCGCTGCGCGGTGTCTCGATCGGCGAGGCCGACCTCCGTGCCGACCTGGGAGTACGGCAGGACTCCGGCCTGGACTGGTGCCGCGCCCGGGTCGTCGTGGCCGCCCGCGCGGCCGGCCTCGCCCCGCCGCCCCAGTCCGTCCACCCCGACATCCGGGACCTGGAGGGCCTGGCGGCCTCCTGCGCGCACGGCCGCGCCCTCGGCTTCCTCGGCCGCGCGGCCATCCACCCGCGTCAGCTCCCGATCATCGAGCGCGCCTACCTGCCGACCGACCGGGAACTGGAGGAGGCCGAGACGGTCATCAAGGCGGCCACCGCGGACCGGGGCGCGCAGGCCCTCCCCGACGGCCGCTTCATCGACGCGGCGGTCGTGGCGGCGGCCCGGCGCACCCTCGCACTGGCCCGGCGGTGCTGACACGACGAGGGCGCCCCCGCGATCCCGGGCGGCCTCGTCCGCGTACGGCCTCTTTCGAGGGGCGTCAGGGTCGGTCGTCGGTCCGGAAGAGGGAAACCCATCGCCCGTCGTGGCCGACTGTCCCCGGGACGGGTGCGGCACGGCGCCGCAGCGCCTCGAACACGGCGCCGAGCAGCAGCAGGCCGGCCGGGAACCACAGGGCCAGAACGCGCGGCGGCACCTTCGCCACCTGGTCGATGAACGCACCCAGGTTCAGCAGTGTGTGCAGACCCACGGCGGCGGCGAAGCCGAAGACCCGTCTGCGGCGCGGTCCGCCGAAGCCCCAGAGCACCACGGCGGTCATCACCCCGTGCCCCAGCGAGGCGAAGAGCCTCTCCACCGCGAAACCCGAGAACGCCCACCAGGCGGTGCCCGCGTGATCGCCTCCGCGGACGGCGGTCCAGGCGACGAACGCGGCTTCCCCGATACCGAACCCGGTCCCCAGGGCCAGTCCTGTGAGCAGCCGGTCGCGCCGTGCCAGATCCCGCACCCGGGGCAGGAGCGCGGGCAGCGCCTTGACCGTTTCCTCGGTCACGGGCGGCAGCAGCAGCGCGAAGGCCAGGAACCACACGGGCGAGGCCGCACCGACCTCGGCCGCAGTGCCGCCGGCCGACGCGACGGCCTCGGCGAGCGGCCGTTTCACCAACAGACTGACCAGCGCGCTGGATCCGAGGCCGCAGCACAGCAGCCAGGAGCAACGCGGGTCCCCGCCGGCGAGATGGCGCAGCAGCCATACCGCGGTGGCGGCCGTGACCAGCACGGTCGCCACCGCCATCGGCACGATCGTCATTCAGCCCGGTCCGCGGACCCGCCGGTCACCTCGGCAACGAATCCGCTCTCCTGTTCCGGGCTGACGCCGTAGCGCCGCCCGTCCCGGGTCTCGATGACGAGGACCCCTTGAGCCACCCGGGTGGAACACATCCGGATGGCACCGACGCCGGAGTACCGCACCGTGTACAGGGCGATCCCGGGCAGCCGCACGGCCGCCCACAGTGTCGGGGTCAGATCGGCGCGGCTGATGGCGACGATGTCCGAGCGGCTGATCCGGTAACCGAGCAGCGGGCCGTAGGTGAGGCTGACGCTCTCGCCGTCCACGGTGTAACGCATGGCGGGGAAGCAGAGCGCGAGCACGGCCACGGCAACGCCGATCACCGTTCCCACCACGCGCGCGCTCCCGCCGCCGAACCAGCCGGAGGCCAACAGCAGCACCGCCAGCAACGCCAGCCACAGCCATCCCAGTGAGCCGCGCGGCCGGTAGATCCGCCCCTGACTGTCCTGCTCCGCCATGCGGTCAGCCCTTCGCCGGATCGCTGATTCCTCGTGCCACGGCCACGGGGTGCCGGTCGGCCTCGTCGTCGGTGTCGTCCGCCGTCCTCTCCGCGCGGGTGAGGCGTCCGCCGTTCCTGAGGTCGTGCCACAGACCGGCCAACCGGTCCGGGAAGTGGAAGGTCTCGTCGAGCGGCCGCAACAGCAGAACCAGGCATCCGAACATGGCGAGCGCGAAGCTTCCCAGGCCCATCAGCAGCCCGATGAACGCGTGCAGGACCAGTCCGGCCACCAGGAGGTACGGGCGGACGGACCGCTTGACGAAGAGGCCGAGCATCACGGCGAACTCGATGACGAGCGGCCCCCAGGTCAAGGCCGCGACGCCCAGACTGGTGCGGGTGACGGCGTCCGTGAGCGGCGCGATCCAGCCCGGTGCTCCGAAGTACGCGTCACGGAGCCAGTAGAAGAGCGAGGTGCCGTCCGCCCACTCGGTGTGGCTCAGCTTGGCCACCGAGGACTGCAGGTAGAGGCCGGCCACCTGGACCCGGATGACGAGCGAGGCGGACCAGGCGATCAGCGCCATGCCCGTCGTACGGCCGTCGGCCTCCGCGATGGCTTGAGGTGCCTGCCAGTGCCATCGCCGCCGGTCGGTCAGGGCGATGGGCAGGAGCAGCAGGGCGATGACGGCGGTGATCTGGTCGCCGCCGTCGGGTGCGGTGACGTTGGCCTGGAAGCTGAACGCGATCCACCAGTGCGGCAGCGCGGTCAGGCGTGGTCTCCAGCCAATGGCCACCAGGGCGAGGACGGCCAGCGAAATGACCCGGCCCAGTTCCAGTCCGGCGCTCGATCCGGGAACGAGACAGTAGATTCCGATGGCGGAGGCGCCGTCGCACTTGGGATGGTCGGGAACGCCCTGGGCGGGCAGAAAGAGTGAATCGGTGCCGGTCGCCGCGAGCGTGCTCAGGGTGCCGAGGGCGAGCAGGGTCCTGGCGACTCCGTACACATTGGTCCAAGGCGAAACCGAACCTATTCGGGTAGCGAACTCCCCTAACCTTGCGGTCAGCATTCCACCTCCAGGACCGCCACCTTGCCCGGCATTTCCATCTTCCCTTCGGAATCGGACCAGGCCCATGGCAGAACTTCTTGCTGAGTTACTCCGACGGGACCGCACAACTGCGGCTCGGGTACCGGAGTCCGCACCGTGATCGGGTTCGAGAATTCGGCCAGACACTCGGCCAGCACACCATCTTCACACGGTGCCCAAGAATCCGGCTTCACCCGCGCCTGGAGCTGACCGAGCTCAATTCCCTGAGCCCGCGACGCGCGGTTCAGCCCGAAGAGATTACGGGGTTCCGAATGCGGTGCGAGCATGGCGTTGTGCCATGATCCGTCGGAGCCCCGCGCCCAAGCCACGATCTTGGGATCGCGGGGCGATTTGGTGAAGAAGGCCCACCCCTGGGGGGTGACCACCCGGATGGTCCGCTCCAGGCTCTGCTGGGCCGGTAACAGGACCGCGTTGCTGGGCAGTTGGGTGTGCAGTATGTACCCGCCAACCAGTGTCCAGAAGGCGACCACCGCGATGAGAAGCTTGCCCATCCGGTCGCGGCGGCCGTCGGGGGCGCCCTTGTCCGCCGCGTCGTCAGCCGCGGTCCGGCGCACTTGCTCCGGCACGATTCCTTGATTCCTTCCCCTTCGTCCTACCGGGAGCGCGCGGATCGGGCCGGCCCGTCACGGGGAGGGCCGGCCCGTCCTCACACGCCGATCCCGCGTCCCGTCCGGTCAGGCGCGGAGCGCGTCGGCAGCCCGGTACACCCAGCGCTCACGGCTGATGGTGTCCCCGGCCTTCGGGCTGGCGCTGTCGACCCAGTTGACCTGATAGGCCACGTTCGCCGACTCGTAGGCGTTGACGAAGTAGACGAAGTTGCCCACACCAAGGACGACCACGAGCACCACACACTGGGCGCCCAGGTTGTCGTCGGCCTTCGCCGGGTCACCGAACTCGGTCTGCATCGCCCCGACGGTCTTGGTGTTGGCCTCGGCCAGTACGCGGTTCACCTGGATCGCGCTGCCGCTCTGCATGTCGGTCGCGAAGCGGTCGAAGAAGCCGTTGTCCTTGGCCTTGATGGCGTCGACCACCCGGTCGGCCACCTTGGCCGACTCGGCGGACCGCGTCTTGCCACGGGCCAGGACGAGCTCCGGGTGCGCCTTGGCGACCTCTCCCTGCCCGAAGAACAGCCCCTCGTAGAGCGCGACGCCGTCCGCCTTGGCGGCCTTGGTCGCAGCCTGCGTCCCGTCCGCGGCCGCGGAGGCGGCGACCGCGGGACCGACTCCGGCGATCGTCAGTGCCGCGACTGCGCCCAGCGCGACTCTCCTACTGGCAATCCTCATGTGATGCTTCCCCTCCTGGACGGTGCCGACTGCCTCACGGCAGCGAACTGATCAACGGACCAATCCAGGCTGGCAGCACATGCGTTCCGCCGCTACGGAACATTAGGGAGGGGGCACTAAAGGGAGGGTGTGCCCGCGGTGCGGGCACAATTGACGGTGATAGAGAACGGCCACGGCCACCGCCTGCATGCGTGACGCCAGGCCCATTTTCTCAACGATTCTCGCCACATGACCCTTGACGGTCCTTTCGGCGATGCCCAGCTGTCTGGCGACCATGCGGTTGCCATCGCCGGTGCCCAACGCAAGAAGGACATCTCGCTCACGTCGGGTCAGTCTCCGAAGTTCCGGATTTTCTCCTGCTGTTTGCAGGACTCCACAACTGCATTGGCACAAACCTGTCGGGGCGCTTTCCTGCTGATGAGTTACTAGCACGGCTCCCCCCGTGTAAGCAGCAACAGAACTGCTTCGATGCTGCCATCTCGGCATGTTGGAGAGAAGGTGCGCCTTGGGATCTGGCTTGTTCGGGACCTGCCACGACAGTGACGCCCCCGGGTTCAGCAGGCGGACTGCTCTACGAGCGGGGCTTCCGCTGCTTCTCCCCTGACATCACTGGAGCCTCATCAGCCACTGGATCCTGACCGGAAATGGACGTTTCCTTACTCGCGGCCTCCGGAGCGTCCTTGTCCAGCACAATGGGACCCTCCGCGCCTGCGCCCTCTTCGGCGTCCTGCGTGCCGCCGTCCGTGCCGTCCGTGGCGTCCGGCTCGACCGTCTCTTCCCGGCCGGGCCGGAGCCGGGCCGAGAGGACCATGTAGACCACGGCCGCGATGAAGACGATCAACGCGGTCCAGTTGTTCAGCCGCAGGCCCAGGATGTGGTGGGCCTCGTCGACCCGCATGTACTCGATCCAGAACCGGCCCGCGCAGTACGCGGCGACGTAGAGGGCGAACGCCCTACCGTGACCCATCTTGAAACGGCGGTCCGCCCAGAACACCAGCAGCGCGACGCCGACGCACCACAGCGACTCGTACAGGAACGTCGGGTGGTAGTACCCCGGCACCCGGCCGTCCGCCGAGGACGTGATGTGCAGGGCCCACGGAAGGTCCGTCTCCCGCCCGTACAGCTCCTGGTTGAACCAGTTGCCCCAGCGCCCGAACGCCTGTGCGAGCGCCAGGCCGGGAGCCACCGCGTCGGCATACGGCGGCAGCGCGATACCCCGGCGCCGGCAGCCGATCCAGGCACCGAGCGCGCCCAGCGCGACGGCTCCCCAGATACCGAGTCCGCCTTCCCAGACCTTGAAGGCGTCGACCCAGTTCCGGCCTTCACCGAAATAGAGTTCGTAGTCGGTGATCACGTGGTAGAGGCGACCGCCCAGCAGGCCGAACGGGACGGCCCAGACGGCGATGTCCCAGGCGGTGCCCTTCTTCCCACCACGCGCGACCCACCGGCGGTCGACGATCCAGAGGGCGACGAAGAGACCGACAAGGATGCTGAAGGCATAGCCGCGCAGCGGAATGGGACCGAGGTACAGCACACCGCGCGACGGGCTGGGGATGTAGGCAAGTTCCATGGCAGGGTCGACGCTACCGCAGCCGGAGCGGGGCCAAGGCAAGCAGCTCGGCTACGGGTCCATAACGGGCGGCTCGTGCCTCACTCATTTCCTGTCGGCCGCCTCCACCATCTGCTTCAGCTTCGCCGGTGTCATCGTCCGGTCCTGGAGGATGTTCTTCCCGTTCAGCAGGACGGTCGGGGTGCCCGAGAAGCCGCCGGCGTTGAAGGCCTGGTTGGACTTGTCGACCCAGCTGTCGTGCGTGCCGTTCTTGACGCACTTGTCGAAGGCCGGGGTGTTCAGGCCGCTCACCTTGCCCGCGAGCTGGATGAGTTTGCCGTTGTCCGCGAAGGCGTCGTCGGACTCCTTGGGCTGGTTCTGGTAGAGCACGTCGTGGTAGGCCGGGAACTTGCCGGCGTCCTGGGCGCAGGCCGCCGCGTTGGCCGAGCGCAGCGAGCCGGTGCCCCCGAGGTTGCCGTCGATCAGTCTGACCAGGTGGTACTCGACTTTGAGCTTGCCGGCGTCGGCCAGCTCGTGGACCGTCGGCCGGTACATCGTCTCGAAGACCTGGCAGGCCGGGCAGCGGAAGTCCTCCCACACGGTGAGCGTCGACTTGGCTGCGTCCCGGCCGACCGGGATCGCCAGGCTGTCCTTGCCCCGTGCGCCGGAGGGCCCCACGACCGGGCCCGAACTGCTGCTCTTGTGCTTGCCGGAGTTGGCGGCGACCACGCCGATCACCGCCGCCAAGCCCAGGACGCACACGACGGTCGTGGCCACGATCAGTGTGCGCCGTCGCCTCTCCGCGTTCTTCTGCTTCTCCCGCTCGGCCGTAAGACGCTGCCGGGCGGTGCGCTTTCCCTGATGGTTCTTCTCGCTCACACCCCCTGAACGAACCGGGGAGGCGCATTGCGCCTCCCCGGTGCCAGGACCACCCGTTCGGGCGATCGAAGGATGTGCCGCGGCCGTCGCTACGCCTGTCCGCGCACCCCACTCGCCAGCTCGCCCGCGAGGGCGCGGACGGCCTCGACTCCGGCCGCAGGGTCCGGGGCCTCCAGCATCCGCTTGACGAAGGCCGAACCGACGATCACGCCGTCGGCGAAGCCGGCGACCTCGGCGGCCTGGGCGCGGCTGGAGACGCCGAGGCCGACGCAGACGGGCAGGCCGGTGCCGGTGGCCCGGGTGCGTTCCACCAGGTCCTGGGCCTGCGTGCCCACCGACTCACGGGTGCCGGTGACGCCCATCAGTGAGGCGGCGTAGACGAATCCGGAACCGGCCGCGGTGATCTCGGCGAGCCGCTCGTCCTTGCTGCTGGGCGCGACGACGAACACCGTCGCCAGGCCGTGCTTCTCGGCGTGCTCCCGCCACAGGGCCGACTCCTGGACGGGCAGGTCCGGCAGGATGCAGCCGGCCCCGCCCGATTCTGCGAGTTCCGCGGCGAACCGCTCGACGCCGTAGCGGTCGACCGGGTTCCAGTACGTCATGACGAGCACCGGCTTGCCGGTGGCCGCGTGGGCCTCCTTCACCGTCCGCATGACGTCCGCGATCCTGACGCCGCCGCGCAGCGCGATGTCGTCCGCGGTCTGGATGACCGGACCGTCCAGGACCGGGTCGCTGTGCGGCAGCCCGACCTCGACGACGTCCGCGCCGCCGTCGAAGACGGCCTTGATCGCCTCGATGCCGCCGTCCACGGTCGGGAACCCGGCCGGCAGGTAGGCGATGAGCGCGGACCGGCCCTCCGCCTTGGCGGCGGCCAGCGTGTCGGCCAGCAGCCGGCCCTGTCCACCGGTCGATGCAGTCCCGCTCACTTGGCGTCCCCCTCGATCTCGGCGGTGTCGGCTTCGTCGGCGGCCACCTCGGCGTCGGTGTCGTACAGGCCGAAGTAGCGGGCGGCGGTGTCCATGTCCTTGTCGCCGCGGCCGGAGAGGTTGACCACGATCAGTCCGTCCTCGCCCAGTTCCCGGCCCACTTCCAGGGCGCCGGCCAGCGCGTGCGCGCTCTCGATCGCGGGGATGATGCCCTCGGTCCGCGACAGCAGGCGCAGCGCCTGCATGGCCGCGTCGTCGGTGATCGCGCGGTACTCGCCGCGGCCGGAGTCCTTGAGGTAGGAGTGCTCGGGGCCGATGCCTGGGTAGTCGAGGCCGGCGGAGATGGAGTACGGCTCGGTGATCTGGCCCTCGTCGTCCTGGAGGACGTAGGAGCGGGAGCCGTGCAGGATGCCGGGCTCGCCCTCGGTCAGGGTGGCCGCGTGCTCGCCGCTCTCGATGCCGTGCCCGGCGGGCTCGCACCCGATGAGGCGGACGCCGGTGTCCGGGATGAAGGCGTGGAAGAGGCCGATGGCGTTGGAGCCGCCGCCCACACAGGCGATGGCGGCGTCGGGCAGGCGCCCGGCGCGATCGAGGAGCTGGCGGCGCGCCTCGACGCCGATGACCCGGTGGAAGTCGCGGACCATGGCCGGGAAGGGGTGCGGTCCTGCGACGGTCCCGAACAGGTAGTGGGTGTGGTCGACGTTGGCGACCCAGTCGCGGAACGCCTCGTTGATGGCGTCCTTCAGGGTGCGGCTGCCGGACTTCACGGCGACGACCTCGGCGCCGAGCATGCGCATCCGGGCCACGTTCAGGGCCTGCCGCTCCGTGTCGATCTCACCCATGTAGATCGTGCACTGGAGGCCGAAGAGCGCGCAGGCGGTGGCGGTCGCGACGCCGTGCTGTCCGGCGCCGGTCTCGGCGATCACCCGGGTCTTGCCCATCCGCCGGGTGAGCAGGGCCTGGCCGAGCACGTTGTTGATCTTGTGGGAGCCGGTGTGGTTGAGGTCCTCACGCTTGAGGAACACGCGGGCGCCGCCGGCGTGCTCGGCGAAGCGGGGCACCTCGGTGAGGGAGCTGGGGCGGCCGGTGTAGTGGGCGAGCAGGTCGTCGAGTTCGCGGGCGAACTCGGGGTCGGCCTTCGCCTTGTCGTACTCGACGGCGACCTCGTCCACGGCGGCGACGAGCGCCTCCGGGATGAACTTGCCGCCGAACGCGCCGAAGTAGCCTTCGGCGCTCGGCACCTGGCCCTCCGGGTCGGGAATGAAGAAATCGCTGGGCATGCGGATACCTCACAGGGGCGTCTGCCCCGGGATCGGTGGGTCTGAGGGTCACGGTGGTCGCTTGCGCGTGCCGTGCTCCGGGTGTGCGGGCACGGCGTCGGCGGGCGGGCCACTCGGCCGGCGGGCGGACCGCGGTCGCGGTACGGCGACACGGGCCGGGAGCGGCGGAGGCGGGGCGACCGGCCTGGGCCGGACGACGCTGCTCAGCTCACCGCTGGTGGCGCGCACGCGGGCGACGCCATCGCATGCCGTTGACCTGGCCCGGTTCGTCGCCGATGACGTACCGCACCCTGCGGCCGTGCACACGGCGTGCGGGCGCGCGGCAGCCACGGGGCCGGCAGCCGCGCGCGAGGCGGGCGTACGGGTCCCGGGAGGGTTCGGCGATCGGGAGGGTCATCGGGGCACACACTACCGGCGTACGGCCACTCGGGTGAGCGGCTCGCTCAGCTCCGCCCGTGCCGCAGCGCCGGGTGTGCCCCGGCCGCCACCAGGTCGGCGACCGCCGTCTTCGGGTCGCGGCCGGTGACGAGGGACTCGCCGACCAGGACCGCGTCGGCGCCGGCGTTGGCGTAGGCGATGAGGTCGTGCGGGCCGCGCACGCCGGACTCGGCGATCTTGACGAGATCGTCCGGGATCTCCGGGGCCACCCGCTCGAAGGTGTCGCGGTCGACCTCGAGCGTCTTCAGGTTGCGCGCGTTGACGCCGATCACCTTGGCGCCCGCGGCCACCGCGCGCTCGACCTCCTCCTCGTCGTGGACCTCGACAAGGGGGGTGAGTCCGATGGACACCGCGCGCTCGATCAGCGACTCCAGGGCCGGCTGGTCCAGGGCGGCGACGATCAGCAGCGCGAGGTCGGCGCCGTACGCCCGGGCCTCCCACAGCTGGTAGGAGGTGACGATGAAGTCCTTGCGCAGGACCGGGATGTCCACGCGCGCGCGGACCGCCTCCAGGTCGGCCAGCGAACCGCCGAAGCGGCGCTGCTCGGTCAGCACCGAGATGACGGAGGCCCCGCCCGCCTCGTAGTCCGCGGCGAGCCCGGCCGGGTCGGCGATCGCGGCCAGTGCGCCCTTGGACGGGCTGGAGCGCTTGACCTCGCAGATCACCTTGACGCCGTCGCCGCGCAGCGCGGCGGCCCCGTCCTTGGCCGCGGGCGCCTTCGCCGCGCGCTCCTTGAGCTCGTCGAGGCTGACGCGCGCCTGCCGCTCCGAAAGGTCGGCACGGACTCCGTCGATGATCTCGTCGAGCACACTCACGCGAGCGGCCCCCTTCCAGACGGTGGACTGTTCCAGCGGGTCGAACGGCCCCCGGTGGTCCGCCGCGAACCGATCAGGCGGGCAGAACCGGTGGTTACTGCGATGGTATCCGGAGCCGGGCGCCGACCTCGCATCCGGTGGACGGCGGTCCCACTACCTGGACATACCGGGCCCGATCAAGGATGGAGCCAGCCACCGAACGGCAGGTTCCGGACAACGGTGAACACCAGCAGCAGGGCACCGAGGCTCCACAGGTGCGCGGTCCCGAGTACGAGGCGCGGCGGCCGCCCGCGCACGGCGCGCAGGACCCACAGCGTCCACACCACGGCGAAGACCAGGTAGCCCGCGACGGCCAGGGCGTTGTCGTGCAGGGCCGTCGCGAAGTCCCCGTGGACAAAGGCGTGGGCGCTGCGCAGCCCGCCGCAGCCGGGGCAGTAGAGACCGGCGTAGCGCAGCAGGGGGCAGACCGGGTAGTGGCCGGGCTGGTTGGGGTCCACGACCCCGACGTAGGCGAAGGCGCCGGCGACGGCGGTCAGAACCCCGGCCGGGACCGCGAGCCGTCTGAGCACGGCCGTGGCGTGCGTGGGGACGGCGGTTGCTTCCTGGGTGCGCCGCGGGCGGGGTATGGGCGTCCGGCCGTGCGTCACCCTCCGGCTGTCGGGGTTCACGCCTCGCATTCTGCCCCGGACCGGGCACACACGCGCGTGAGGGGCGGCACCGGGCCGCCCCTTGGGCTGTCGGGTGGTACGGGTCCGCCCCGTGCGGACCTCAGCCCTCGGCGCGGGCCGGCTCGCGCGGGCCGACCTGGTGCACGGGGTGCTCGTTCTTCTGGCCGAGGCCCATCATGCGCATGATGCCGCCGACGACGCCGCCGGCCAGCACGATCCCCATGCCGGCCCAGAAGCCGACCGGCTGAGCCATCACCATGAAGGCGCCCGCGACGCAGAAACCGATGAAGGCGATGATGACACCGGTCCAGGCGGCCGGGGTGTGACCGTGGCTGCTGCCCGCCATGACTTGCTCCTCGTTGCTGTGTTCTTGTCTGAGCCGGACGCTCGGCTCCATTGTCCCGTACGCGTGCACACGACGTGAGCGGGGGTGGCACCTCGCGACCGCCGTCCGGGCACGGCGGAGAGCGCGCCCGGCCGGGCGGCGGTCAGGCGGGTCCGGAGCCGGTCGGGTCCTCGCCCCGGTCGAGGGCCTTCCACAGGTCCTCTGGGCGGTCGGGGTCGACCGGGCGGGTCGCGCGGGAGCGGGGGGCGCCGGAGCGCTCGTAGCGGCCGGACATGGCCGGCCACAGGCGGCCGTAGCGCAGGGCGAGCAGGCCGGCCAGGAGCAGCAGCGCCCCGCCGACGGCGGCGACGTAGGGCCAGCCGGTGTGGCTGAGCGCGGCGGCGGTCGCGGCGGTGTCGCCGGAGACCTGGGCGGCCTTCTCGTCGAGGGCGCTGCCGCCGCCGGCGCCGAGCAGGGCGGCGGCGACCGTGCCCGCGCCGGAGAGCGCGAGCAGCACGGCGACCAGGACACGGCCGGAGCGGCGGACGGCGAAGACGGCGACCAGCGCGGCCAGGCCCACTATGGCCAGCGCCGCGGGCACGCCCGTGACCTCGCTGCCCTTGGCGGTCAGCGGGAAGGCGCCGCCGGCCACCGTCGCGGTGCCCTCCGCCCAGCGCTGCCGGGTGGCGAGCAGCGCCACGGCCGCGCCGAGCGCGCCGCACAGCAGGGCGACGGCGAGGCTGCGGCGGCCGGACCGGGCGGGGGCGGCGGCTTCGGAACGGGGGTGAGGTAGGGCAGTCACGTACTCCACTATCGCTCGGACCGCGGGCGTGGCGTCATCCGGGGTTCATGTGCCGAGCGTGAGAAACGCCCTACTGACCCAGCCGGTTCGCGGTGTGCACCGCCCGCAGGACGGCCGCCGCCTTGTTGCGGCACTCGGTGTCCTCGGCCACCGGGTCGGAGTCGGCGACGATTCCGGCACCCGCCTGGACGTAGGCGGTGCCGTCACGCAGCAGGGCGGTGCGGATGGCGATGGCGGTGTCGGAGTCGCCGGCGAAGTCCAGGTAGCCCACGCAGCCGCCGTACAACCCCCGCCGGGACGGCTCGAGTTCGTCGATGATCTGCATGGCCCGCGGCTTCGGGGCGCCCGAGAGGGTACCGGCCGGGAAGCAGGCGGTCAGCACGTCGAAGGCGGTGCGGCCCGCCGCGACGCGTCCGGTCACGGTGGAGACGATGTGCATGACGTGCGAGTACCGCTCGACGGACATGAAGTCGACGACCTCCACGGAGCCCGGCTCGCAGACCCGGCCCAGGTCGTTGCGCCCGAGGTCGACGAGCATCAGGTGCTCGGCGCGCTCCTTGGGGTCGGCGAGCAGTTCCTCGGCGAGGGCCTGGTCCTGCTGCGGGGTGGCGCCGCGCGGCCGGGTGCCGGCGATGGGGTGGACCATCGCGCGCCCGTCCTCGACCTTCACCAGGGCTTCCGGGCTGGACCCGACGACATCGAATCCGTCGAACCGGAACAGGTACATGTACGGCGACGGGTTGGTTGCCCTGAGCACCCGGTAGACGTCCAGCGCGCTCGCCGTGCACGGCGTTTCGAAGCGCTGCGAGGGGACGACCTGGAAGGCCTCGCCCGCGCGGATGCGCTCCTTGACGTCCTCCACGGCCGTCCGGAAGTCCTCGCCGCCCCACAGCGCGGTGTACTCGGGCAGTTCGGAGGGCGGCAGCGCGGCGGGCGGCTGGACCACCGGGCGGGACAGGTCCGCCTCCATGGCGTCCAGGCGGGCCACCGCGTCGGCGTAGGCCTCGTCGACGCCGGTGTCCAGGTCGTTGTGGTTGATCGCGTTGGCGATCAGCAGGACCGTGCCGTCCCAGTGGTCGAGGACCGCGAGGTCGGAGGTGAGCAGCATGGTCAGCTCGGGCAGCCGCAGGTCGTCGCGCTCGCCGGGGCCGATCTTCTCCAGGCGGCGCACGATGTCGTAGCCGAGGTAGCCGACCATGCCGCCGGTGAAGGGCGGCAGGCCCAGGTCGTGGGCGAGGTCGCGGGGGGTGTGCAGGGTCTCGACGGTGGTGCGCAGGGCGGCGAGCGGGTCGCCCTCGGCGGGGACGCCGACGGGCGGGGCGCCGAGCCAGTGGGCCTGCCCGCCGCGCTCGGTGAGGGTGGCGTCGCTGCGGACTCCGACGAAGGAGTACCGGGACCACGACCGGCCGTTTTCCGCGGACTCCAGCAGGAAGGTGCCCGGACGTTCGGCGGCGAGCTTGCGGTAGAGCCCGACCGGGGTGTCGCCGTCGGCGAGGAGCTTGCGGGTGACCGGGATGACGCGGCGGTCGGTGGCGAGCTTGCGGAACGTCTCGAGGTCCATGGCGGCTGACCCTACTGACCTTCGGCCGTCGCGCGGGAACCGGCGTCCTTCAGCAGGACGTCGGCGTCGAAGCAGGTGCGATCGCCGGTGTGGCAGGCGGCGCCCACCTGGTCGACCTTGACCAGCACGGTGTCGGCGTCGCAGTCCAGGGCGACGGACTTGACGTGCTGCACGTGCCCGGAGGTGTCGCCCTTGACCCAGTACTCCCGGCGGCTGCGCGACCAGTAGGTGCAGCGGCCGGTGGTCAACGTGCGGTGCAGCGCCTCGTCGTCCATCCAACCGAGCATCAGTACCTCGCCGGTGTCGTACTGCTGGGCGATGGCGGGCAGGAGCCCGTCGGCGCTGCGCTTGAGGCGGCGGGCGATCTCCTGGTCGAGGCTGCTGGGCGTGGGCGTACCGGGCGTGCTGGTCATGGGTGCCATTGTGCCGCGCGGGACCGGCGGACGGGGCGGCGTTCCACTGGCTGGGCGCCGCGGCGCGACGGGGGTCCTCCGGGCACCGGGCCCCGGGGCGGCTCGGCGCCGCGGCGTGTTCGGTCGACGGGTGGGCGGACTCGCTACGTGGTCGTAGGCTGACCACATGTCGACCTTTGCCAAGCGTGAACGGCTCCTTCTCGCCGATCTCTTGGAGACCGCCGGTCCCGAGGCGCCCACCCTCTGCGAGGGGTGGCTCACCCGTGATCTGGCGGCGCACGTGGTGGTGCGCGAGCGGCGTCCCGACGCGGCCGGGGGCGTGCTGATCAAGCCGCTGGCGCCCCGCCTCCAGAAAGTGATGGAGGAGTACGCGGCCAAGCCGTACGAGGAGCTGATCCAGCTGATCCGTACCGGCCCGCCCCGCTTCTCACCCTTCCAGCTCAAGCAGATCGACGAGGCGGCCAACACCGTCGAGTTCTACGTCCACACCGAGGACGTGCGCCGCGCCCAGCCCGACTGGACGCCGCGCGAGCTCGACCCGGTCTTCCAGGAGACCCTGTGGTCCCGGCTGGAGCGCACCGCGCGGCTGCTGGGCCGGGGCATCCCCACCGGCCTGGTCCTGCGCCGCCCCGACGGCCGGACGGCCGTCGCGCACCGGGGCACGCCGGTGGTGACGGTGACGGGCGAGCCGTCGGAGCTGCTGCTGTTCGCGTTCGGCCGGCAGGGCACGGCCCGGGTCGAGACGGTCGGCGACCAGGACGCGATCACGAAGCTGACGGAGACGAAGCAGCTGGGGCTCTGAACCCCGCCGCGCCGCCTCGGCGGGGTCAGTTGGGCAGTTCGGCGCGGCGCAGGGCGGGGGCGGCCAGGGCCACGACCCCGCCCAGGGCGCACACCACCGCGCTGGCGACGAACACCGGGCCGGTTCCCCAGGCTCCGATCGCGGCGGCGGACAGCGGCATGCTGAGCGGGGCGAAGCCGAGGCTGACCAGTCCGGCGACGGCGGTGACCCGTCCGAGGTAGGCGGGTTCGGACTGGGTCTGCAGCAGCGCCCCGCACACGGCACCGCTGAGGCCGGTGAGGAGGCCGACCAGCACGGCCACCGCGGCGGCGCCGAGGACGCTCGGTACGTGGGCGAGGGCGCCGATGGCCGCGGAGCCGGCGAAGATCGAGCAGCCGGCCAGGCTTCCCGCGCGGGGCAGCCGGCCCCGGACGGTCAGCAGCAGGGAGGCGGCTCCGGCCCCGGTGCTGAACCCGGCCAGCACCCAGCCCATGCCGGAGGCGCCCCAGCCGCGCTGGTCCGCCAGCAGGGCCAGGCCCACGTTGAGCGGGCCGACGAAGCCGAGGTCGCCCAAGGCGATGGCCAGCATCAGCGGGGCGAGGACGCGGTGGCGGCGGATGTACCGCAGGCCGCCCACCAGGTCACGCCAGGCGGTGGAGTCGCCGGCGCCGGCGGTGTCGTCCGGCGGCAGATCCCTCATCCGCACGGAGACCAGCAGCGGCACGGACACGGCGATCAGCAGCCCGGCGAACCCGAACGCCGCGGCGGCGCCACCGAGGGCGACGCCGAGACCGCCGAGCGGGGCGCCGACGACGCTCGCGAAGCGGATCGCCAGCCCGCGCATGCCCTGCACGCGCGCGAGTTGGCCCCGGCTGGTCACGCGCGCGGGCAGGGCGCCCACGGCGGGCATGAACACGGCGTCCACGGCGCCGAAGACCAGGGCGAGCGCGGCCAGCGGCCACAGGCCGGGACTGGTGAGCCACAGCAGCGCCGCCACGCCGAGCACGGCCGCGCACCGCACGACGTCGCTGCCGATGACGACCCTGCGCGGCCCGAGCCGGTCGGCGATCACTCCCCCGCCCAGCATCAGCAGCGCCCTGGGCAGCGCGCTGACCGCCATCACCACTCCGGCCTGCGCGGGCGACCCGGCACGGACGGCCGCCCAGGACAGGGCGAGATAGTAGATGTTGTCGCCCACCATCGAGGCGGTGTAGGCACCGAGCCACCGCAGGACGTTGCCGTCACGGTGGGCAGGACGCTCGACGGCGAGGGCCTCGGCGGATGCCGCGGAGACGGTGGTCACGGGGGTGGCCTCTCTCAGACGCGGAACGGGAATCCGTACAGGTGCAACGCGACGTGCTCGCGTTCTTCGGTGTCGCCGGCCTCTTCTGCGGCGCGCCCCTTCGCCTCGTACTTCTTGATCAAGGCGTTCATTTCGCGGGCGAGATCGGCCAGCTCCGGCGCGGTCAGCCGCGCCAGGTACTCGGAATCGAAGGACGCGCTGTTCCACTCGGGGCTCCAGTGGGCCCGCTCGTCGAGGTGGCGCCGGTACAGCTCGCCGCGCTGCTCGTAGAAGAGCCGGGAGGCCGCGGTGTGCGCGGCCGTCCTCTCGGGCGCGTCCCGGTAGTCCTCGTCGTGGATGCTGACGACTTCCGCGGCAGGGCGCCACCAGCGCTCCCGCCCGTCGGCGCTCTGCGCCTCGGCCTCCTCGATCAGCCCGTGCTCGGCGAGTTTGCGCAGGTGGTAGCTGACCAGGGACACGGCCTCGTCGACGATGTCGGCCAGCCGCGAGGCTGTCGCCACGCGCTCCAGGTACAGCGCCCGGTAGAGCTTCAACCGCAGCGGATGCGCGAGCGCCTTGAGGGTGCCCACGTCCGTGATCCGGCGGTTCTGCGCATCTGCCATGCCGACAGGCTAGATACGAAAGAAAAACTGCACAACACATTTTGCGCAACTTCTCTTTTGCATCCGCGCACGAGAAAGCCCCGGCCGGAACCGGCCGGGGCCCTGCCTCGCGACTACCTGACGGGGTGGCCCGCCCCGCGCAGGGCCTCCTTGACCTGGCCGATGCGCAGGTCGCCGAAGTGGAAGACCGAGGCGGCCAGGACCGCGTCCGCGCCGGCTGTGACGGCCGGGGGGAAGTCGGCGAGCTTGCCGGCGCCGCCCGAGGCAATCACCGGTACCGTCACGTGCTTGCGGACGGCCGCGATCATCTCCAGGTCGTAGCCGTCCTTCGTGCCGTCCGCGTCCATCGAGTTGAGCAGGATCTCGCCCGCGCCCAGCTCCGCCGCCCGGTGCGCCCACTCCACCGCGTCGATGCCGGTGCCCCGGCGGCCGCCGTGGGTGGTCACCTCGAAGCTCCCGGAGGGAGTGCGGCGGGCGTCCACCGACAGGACCAGCACCTGGCGGCCGAAGCGCTCGGCGATCTCCCTGATCAGGTCCGGGCGGGCGATCGCGGCCGTGTTGACACCCACCTTGTCCGCGCCCGCCCGCAGCAGCTTGTCCACGTCCTCGGTGGTGCGGACGCCGCCGCCCACCGTCAGGGGGATGAACACCTGCTCGGCGGTGCGGCGCACCACGTCGTACGTCGTCTCCCGGTCGCCCGAGGACGCGGTGATGTCCAGGAACGTCAACTCGTCGGCGCCCTCGGCGTCGTACACCTTGGCCATCTCGACGGGGTCGCCGGCGTCACGCAGGTTCTGGAAGTTGACGCCCTTGACCACCCGGCCGCCGTCCACGTCCAGGCAGGGGATGACTCGGACCGCCAGGGTCATGAATCCACGGCTCCTCTGTATGCCTCTAGCTCGATCTCGACCAGGATGCGCGGATCCACGAAGCCCTCGACCACCAGCAGGGTCGAGACCGGACGCACCGAGTCGAACAGTTCCTTGTGGGCCCTGCCCACCTCGTCCACGTCCCGCAGATGGGTCAGGTACATCCGGGTCCGGACCACCGACTCGGGGCCCAGTCCGAACTCGGCGATCGCTTCCAGCGCGCTGGTGAACGCGACCTTCGCCTGCTCGTACGGATCGCCCTCCCCGTACAGCACACGGCCCTTGAAGCCCGTCGTGCCGGCCACCAGGACCCGGTCGCCCGCCGCTATGGCGCGCGCGTAACCGAATGTCTCTTCCCAAGGACTTCCGCTCTGCACGCGCCGTACGGCTTCCGACGTCATGACGCCACTGCCTCCAAGGCCTCTTCCAGGGTGAACGCCTTCGCATACAGGGCCTTCCCGACGATGGCGCCCTCGACACCGAGCGGCACCAGGCCGGCGAGCGCCCGCAGGTCGTCGAGCGAGGAGACACCGCCCGACGCCACCACCGGGCGGTCGGTCGCCGCGCAGACGTTCCTCAGCAGCTCCAGGTTGGGGCCCTGAAGGGTGCCGTCCTTGGCGATGTCGGTGACGACGTAGCGCGCGCAGCCCTCCTTGTCGAGGCGCTCCAGCGTCTCGTACAGGTCGCCGCCGTCGCGGGTCCAGCCGCGGCCGCGCAGCGTGGTGCCCCGTACGTCCAGGCCGACCGCGATCCGGTCGCCGTGCCGGGCGATGACCTCCGCGACCCACTCGGGGGACTCCAGGGCGGCGGTGCCGAGGTTCACGCGGGTGCAGCCGGTGGCCAGGGCGGCGGCGAGGGTGTCGTCGTCGCGGATACCGCCGGACATCTCCACCTTGATGTCCATGGCCCGGGCGACCTCGGAGATCAGCTCGCGGTTGTCGCCGGTGCCGAACGCGGCGTCCAGATCCACCAGGTGCAGCCACTCGGCGCCCGCGCGCTGCCAGGCCAGGGCGGCCTCCAGCGGAGAGCCGTACGAGGTCTCCGTGCCGGACTCGCCGTGCACGAGGCGCACGGCCTGGCCGTCGCGGACGTCGACGGCGGGGAGGAGTTCGAGCTTGGCCATGTCTCTACAGGGTTCCGATCCAGTTGGTGAGCAGCTGCGCTCCGGCGTCGCCGGACTTCTCGGGGTGGAACTGGGTGGCCCACAGGGCGTCGTTCTCCACGGCGGCCACGAAGGGCTTGCCGTGCGTCGCCCAGGTCACCCTGGGGACGTTCAGCACCGGGTTGTGGGTCTCCAACCGCCAGTCGTGGACGGCGTAGGAGTGCACGAAGTAGAAGCGGGCGTCCGCGTCCAGGCCGGCGAACAGCTCCGATCCTGACGGCGCCTGCACCGTGTTCCAGCCCATGTGGGGCACGACATCGGCCTGGAGCGGCTCGACCGTGCCGGGCCACTCGTCCAGGCCCTCGGCCTCCACCCCGTGCTCGATGCCGCGCGCGAAGAGGACCTGCATACCGACGCAGATGCCCATCACCGGCCGCCCGCCGGACAGCCGGCGGTCGATGATCCAGTCGCCGCGCACGTCCTTCAGGCCCCGCATGCAGGCGGCGAAGGCGCCCACGCCCGGCACCAGCAGACCGTCGGCGTTCATCGCCGCGTCGTAGTCGCGGGTGATCTCGACGTCGGCTCCCGCGCGGGCGAGGGCCCGCTCGGCGGAGCGGACGTTGCCGAAGCCGTAGTCGAAGACCACCACCCTTTTCGCGCCGGTGCTCAATTCCACACCTCCAGCCGCATCACGCCCGCGACGAGGCACATCGCCGCGCCGATGGACAGCAGCACGATGAGGCTCTTCGGCATCTGCTGCTTGACGAAGGAGATGATGCCGCCGAGCAGGAACAGGCCGACGACGATCAGCAGGGTCGACAGACCGGTCACAGCGCGCCCTTCGTGGAAGGGATGATGCCGGCCGCGCGCGGGTCGCGCTCGGACGCGTACCGCAGGGCCCGGGCCAGCGCCTTGAACTGGCACTCCACGATGTGGTGCGCGTTGCGCCCGTAGGGCACGTGCACGTGCAGCGCGATCTGCGCCTGGGCGACGAAGGACTCCAGGATGTGGCGGGTCATCGTGGTGTCGTACTCGCCGATCATCGGCGCCATGTTCTCGGGCTCGGTGTGCACGAGGTACGGGCGGCCGGACAGGTCGACGGTGACCTGGGCGAGCGACTCGTCCAGCGGGACCGTGCAGTTGCCGAAGCGGTAGATGCCCACCTTGTCGCCGAGCGCCTGCTTGAAGGCGGCGCCCAGCGCGAGGGCGGTGTCCTCGATGGTGTGGTGGGAGTCGATGTGCAGATCGCCGTCCGTCTTCACGGTCAGGTCGAACAGACCGTGCCGGCCGAGCTGGTCGAGCATGTGGTCGTAGAAGCCGACGCCGGTGGCGATGTCGGTCCTGCCGGTGCCGTCGAGGTCGATCTCGACCAGGACCGAGGTCTCCTTTGTGGTGCGCTCGACCCTGCCGACGCGTCCCTCGCGAGTCATCCGCTCTGCTCCTGTTCCTTCTTCAGTTCCCGTACCGCGTCGAGGAACGCGTCGTTCTCCTTCGGCGTTCCCGCGGTGACCCGCAGCCATCCGGGTACGCCGTTGTCCCGGACCAGGACGCCCCGGTCCAGGATCCGCCGCCAGGCGGTGTGGGCGTCCTCGAACCGCCCGAACTGGATGAAGTTGGCGTCCGACTCGATCACGTCGTAGCCGATCGCGCGCAGTTCGCCGACCAGCCGGTCCCGCTCGGCCTTCAGCTGCTCGACGTAGCCCAGCAGCGTGTCGGTGTGCTCCAGGGCGGCCAGCGCCGTCGCCTGCGTGATCGCCGAGAGGTGGTACGGCAGCCGGACCAGCTGCACGGCGTCCACGACCGCCGGGTGCGCCGCGAGGTAGCCCAGGCGCAGGCCGGCGGCGCCGAACGCCTTGGACATGGTGCGGGAGACGACCAGGTGCGGCCGGCCCTCGAGCAGCGGCAGCAGCGAGGCGCCGTGGCTGAACTCGACGTACGCCTCGTCCACGATCACCATGGACGGCCTGGCCGCCTGCGCGGCCTCGTACAGCGCGAGGACGGTCTCCCGCGACACCGCGTTGCCGGTGGGGTTGTTGGGGGTCGTGACGAAGACGACGTCCGGGCGGTGCTCCGCGATCGCCCGCTCGGCGGCGGCGAGGTCGATCGTGAAGTCCTCGCGGCGCGGCCCGGAGATCCAGCCCGTGCCCGTGCCGCGCGCGATGAGCGCGTGCATGGAGTACGAGGGCTCGAAGCCGATCGCCGTGCGGCCCGGACCGCCGAAGGCCTGGAGCAGCTGCTGGATGACCTCGTTGGAGCCGTTGGCCGCCCAGACGTTCTCGACGCCGACCCGGTGGCCGCCCGTCCTCGTCAGGTACCTGGCGAGCTCGGTGCGCAGCTCCACCGCGTCCCGGTCGGGATAGCGGTTGAGGCTGCGGGCGGCCTCGCGCACCCGCTGGGCGATCCGCTCGACCAGCGGCTCGGGCAGCGGGTAGGGGTTCTCGTTCGTGTTCAGCCGTACGGGGACGTCCAACTGGGGCGCGCCGTAAGGGGACTTGCCACGCAGCTCGTCCCGTACGGGAAGATCGTCGATTCCGAAGCTCACTTGCCGCTCACTTGCTCGTCGGTACCTTCCAGCCGAACCTCGCCTTGATCGCCGCGCCGTGCGCCGGGAGGTCCTCCGCCTCCGCCAGCGTCACCACGTGGTGGGCGACCTCGGCGAGGGCGTCCCGGGTGTAGTCCACGATGTGGATGCCGCGCAGGAAGGACTGGACGGACAGGCCCGAGGAGTGGCAGGCGCAGCCGCCGGTGGGGAGCACGTGGTTGGAACCGGCCGCGTAGTCGCCGAGCGAGACCGGCGCCCAGGGGCCGACGAAGACCGCTCCGGCGTTGCGCACCCGGTCGGCCACCGCCGCCGCGTCGGCCGTCTGGATCTCCAGGTGCTCGGCGCCGTAGGCGTCGACCACCTTCAGGCCCTCGTCGAGGCCGTCGACCAGGACGATCGCGGACTGCTTGCCGGACAGGGCCGGGCGGATCCGGTCCTCGACGTGCTTCGTCGCCGCGACCTGCGGCTCCAGCTCCTTCTCGACCGCGTCCGCGAGTTCCGCGGAGTCGGTGACCAGGACGGCGGCGGCCAGCGGGTCGTGCTCGGCCTGGCTGATCAGGTCGGAGGCGACGTGCACCGGGTCGGCGCCGGCGTCCGCGAGGATCGCGATCTCGGTGGGGCCGGCCTCGGTGTCGATGCCGATCTTGCCGGTGAAGTAGCGCTTGGCGGCGGCGACCCAGATGTTGCCGGGGCCGGTGACCATGTTCGCGGGCGGGCAGGACTCGGTGCCGTGGGCGAACATCGCGACGGCCTGGGCGCCGCCGGCCGCGTACACCTCGTCGACGCCGAGCAGGGCGCAGGCGGCGAGGATCGTCGGGTGCGGCAGCCCGCCGAACTCGGCCTGGGGCGGCGAGGCGAGCGCGATCGACTCGACGCCGGCCTCCTGGGCGGGCACGACGTTCATGACCACGGAGGACGGGTAGACCGACCGGCCGCCCGGCGCGTACAGCCCGACACGCTCGACGGGCACCCACTTCTCGGTCACCGAGCCGCCGGGCACCACCTGGGTGGTGTGCGTGGCGCGGCGCTGCTCGCGGTGGACGAGCCGGGCGCGCCGGACGGACTCCTCCAGGGCCGCGCGCACGTCCGGGTCGAGCTTCTCCAGCGCGTCCTGGAGCGCCTGCGCCGGGACCCGCACCGACTCCAGGCGTACACCGTCGAACTTCTCGGCGAAGTCGATCAGCGCCGCGTCCCCGCGATGATGCACGGCCTCGCAGATCGGGCGCACCTTCTCCAGGGCGACCGAGACGTCGAAGTCGGCTCGGGGCAGCAGGTCGCGCAGGGCGGGTCCCTCGGGGAGGGCGTCGCCGCGCAGATCGATTCGGGAGATCACGGTGTCAATTCTCTCAGACCGCGCGCGGGCACCGTCCGTCCGTATCAGTGGCTGATACAGAACGCCGTGTCAGTGGCTGGCACGGAACACGGAAGGTCCCCTTCACGTTTCGTGTTCAGAGCGTCACCGATCGGGCATGACCGGTTGTACGAAGCGTAGTCAACCAGCGAGTAGCCGGGGAGGGAGGGAGGATCGTGGCCGAGCGGGCCGGCGTCCACTCCGGGGACCTGTCCGACGACCTGACCGCCACCGAGGCGGGAATGTGGCAGGCCTTCCGCAACGGCAGCGTGTACGACCTGCGCAGCGGCGACGCCGCGGTGGACGATCCGCACGGCGGGCATCCGTGGGGGCCCGAGCGGACGGTGCGGGCACGCGTCGTCTGCTGGCTGCTGCTGGACGGGCCGCCCGCGCTCGCCGGGCGCGTGTCGTCGCTGAAGCTCCACGGCCTGCGGATCACGGGCGCCCTGGACCTCGCCGGGGGCGCGGTGCTGCCGTACATGGAGCTGAACGGCTGCCGGTTCGACCAGGAGGTCCTGCTGCCGGAGGCGCACTTCACCACCGTGCGGCTGGTGGACTGCGCGGTGCCGCGGCTGGAGGCGGCCCGTGTGCGCACCGAGGGCGACCTGCATCTGCCGCGCTGCCGGTTCACCGGCGGGATACGGCTGACCGACGCGCACATCGGCACGGACCTGCTGCTCAACCAGGCGGTCGTCCACCGGGACCGCGCCGGCCGCTCGATAGCCGCCGACGGGATGACGGTGGGCCAGGACCTCCAGGCGGAGCTGCTGGAGTCGTACGGCGAGTTCAGCCTGCGCAGCGCGAAGATCGGCGTGTCGCTGAGCCTGCGCGGCGCGCGGCTCGCCAACCCGCGGGAGCGGTTCGCGCTGAACGCGCCGCAGCTCACCGTGGAGCGCACCCTGTACCTCACCCCGGCGGGCGTCGGCGGACCGCTGAGCGGGGTGACGCCCGCGCACGGGACGCGGATTCAGCCGTTCGAGTGCCGGGGCGGGCTGCGCCTGGACGACGGGCGGTTCGGTGACGCGGTCGATCTTGAACGGGCCCGTTTCACCCTCACCGACGAGCAGGTGCTGTCGCTGCGCCGGGTGCAGACGCCGGAGCTGCGCTTCCTCGGGGAGCGTCCGCCGCGCGGGCAGGTGCTGCTGTCCGGGGCGCGGGTCGTCACCCTTGTCGACCGGGCGAGCAGCTGGCCCGCCCCGGGCAGCCTGCACATGGGCGGCTTCGCCTACGAGAACCTGGTGCCGCGGGGCCCGTTCCCGCTGACCGAGCGGCTGAACTGGGCGGCGGCGGCGACCGCCGAGTACAACCCGGAACCGTACGAGCGCCTTGCCGCCGTGCTGCGGGAGGCGGGCGAGGACGTGGACGCGCGCGAGGTGCTGCTCGCCAAGCAGCGCCGCCGCCGCGAGACCCTGCCGCTCGCCGCCAAGCTCGTCGGCTACCTCCAGGACTGGACGGTGGCCTACGGATACCGGCCCGGCCGGGCCGCGGTGTGGATGGCGGTGCTGTGGGCGGCCGGCTCGCTCGCCTTCGCGCGCGCGGGCCCGCCCCCGGCCGACCCCGGCAGCCACCCGGAGTGGAACCCCGCCCTGTTCGCCCTGGACCTGCTGCTGCCGGTCGTCGACCTGGGCCAGGCGGGCGAGTGGCAGCTGCGCGGCGGCTGGCAGTGGCTCGCCGCGGCACTGATCCTGCTCGGCTGGACCCTGGCCACGACGGTGGCGGCGGGCGCGACCCGGCTACTGCGGCGGAGCTAGGCGCTGCCGCGGCGGAGCCAGTGCGGTGAGCGGGTACGGCGGTTTCATGGAACCGGGCGTGGCGATCGGGGTGCCGGCGACGGGCGGCAGTTGTTGAAACCGTCACCTTTTACTTGACCTTGACTATCCGCCGTACAACTTTCCCCGCCTTGCCCGAACCCCCTGGCGCGTCCGCGACCTGCGTCTTTCAATGGTCGGCACCATGGCATCGCTGCCCGCTTTCATCCGCCCCACCCGGATGACAAGAACCGCCCCCGGCCCCGCGGCAGGCCTCACCGCCGCCGGGCTCCCCTCCGATGACGAGGTCCTCCTCGACGCACCGGACGAACCTCTCGGCCCGGCGCTGGTCGCCGCCGCCCAGGGCGCGTACCGGCCCGCCGCGGCGCTGCTCGCCGGCACCCGGGAGAGAGCCCGGTGGGAGGAACGCGACCGGTACGCGACGCGGCTGGCCGCCATCGCCCGCTCGCGCCCGGAGTGGCTGGACGCCTGGCGGGCCGCCGCCCCGCACGATCCGGACGCGCTGCTGGTCGCCGCCCAGCTCGCGGTCGACCGCGCCTGGCCCTCGCCCGCGCGGGCCGAGCTGCTGCGCGGGGTCAGCCCGCTGATCACGGCCGCCGCACGCGCCGACGACCGCGATCCGGTGCCGTGGCGGGTCGCGCTGGACCACGCGCGCGGCAGCCGCGCCGGGCACCGGTACTTCGAGGAGCTGTGGGAGGCCGCGGTCCGCCGCGCCCCGCACCACTACGGCTGCCATGTGGCCGCCCTGCGCTATCTGGCCGCCTCCTGGCACGGCTCGCACCGCGAGTGCTTCGACTTCGCCGACCTGGCCGCCCAGGACGCCCCGGCCGACTCGCTCGTCCAGGCGCTGCCCGCGCGGGCTGCGTTCGCCTATCTGACCGACGGCTGCGGGCCGCGGGTGCCGAGGGCCCGGCTGCACACGGCGGCCGACCGGGCGATCGCCTTCTCCGCCCGCTTCCCGGCGGCCGTGACCTGGCCCGCGGAGATCCGCAACCTGCTGACCTGCGTCCTGCTGCGGCTCGAACGCCACGAGGACGCCCTCGCGCAGCTGCGCCTGATCGGCCCGTACGCCACCTCCTTCCCCTGGGACCGATTGTCGGACGACCCCCTCGGCCTCTTCCTGAAACTGCGCGCCGGCCTGGGGTCGGTATCGCTCGCGCGGCCGTCCCGGCGCCCGCGATACGGGCTCGGCGGACGCGCCCGTCGCGGCGAGCATTAGGCTTTTGCGCCGTGACCACCGTCCGGCTTCCGCTCTTCCCCCTGAACACGGTGCTGTTCCCGGGGCTCGTGCTGCCCCTGAACGTCTTCGAGGAGCGCTACCGCGCCATGATGCGCGCGCTGCTGAAGACACCCGAGGACGAGCCGCGCCGGTTCGCCGTCGTGGCGATCCGCGACGGCCACGAAGTGGCCGTGAGCGCCCCGGGCATGCCCGATCCGACCGCACTGCCCGAACGCGGCCCCGCCGCCGGCTTCGGCCCCGATCCGGCCAAGGCCTTCCACTCCGTGGCCTGCGTGGCGGACGCGGCGACGATACGGGAGCGGGCCGACGGCTCCTTCGAGGTGCTGGCCACGGGCACCACCCGGGTCCGGCTGCTGTCGGTGGACGCCTCCGGTCCGTACCTCGTGGCGGAACTGCAGGAGCTGACCGAGGAGCCCGGCGACGAGGCGGGCGCGCTGGCCGAGGGGGTGCTGCGGTCCTTCCGCCAGTACCAGAAGCGGCTGGCGGGCGCGCGGGAGCGGTCGCTGTCGACCGCCGCGGAACTGCCGGACGAGCCGAGCGTGGTGTCGTACCTGGTGGCGGCGGCGATGATGCTCGACATTCCGACGAAGCAGCGGCTGCTCCAGGCGCCCGACGTCTCCTCCCGGCTGCGTGACGAACTGAAACTCCTTCGCGGGGAGACGGCGATCATCCGTAGTCTGCCGTCGTTGCCGGCCGCGGAGCTGACCCGCGGCCCGACGAGTCTCAACTGAAGGAACGGGTCGGGATGGCCAAGAAGGCGAAGAAGCAGCAGGAAAAAGGGGCGGGCGGCACCCCGGCGACGGTGGCGCTGACCGCGGCGGGCGTGCGCTACACCGTCCACTCCTACGACCACGACCCCTCCCACCCCTCCTACGGCGAGGAGGCGGCCGAGGCGATGGGCGTCTCCCCGGATCGGGTCTTCAAAACGCTGGTGGCGGACGTCGACGGCGCCCTGACGGTGGCCGTGGTGCCGGTCGCGGGCTCCCTGGACCTCAAGGCCCTGGCGGCCGCGGTCGGCGGCAAGCGGGCGGCGATGGCCGACCCGGCCCTCGCGGAACGCACCACCGGCTATGTCCGCGGCGGCATCTCCCCGCTCGGCCAGCGCAAGAGGCTCCCCACGGTCCTGGACGACTCGGCCCCGGCACACGCCACCATCTGCGTCTCGGCGGGCCGCCGCGGCCTTGAGGTGGAACTGTCCCCCGGCGACCTGGCGGGCCTCACGAACGCGACCCTCGCCCCGATCGGTCGCGCCTGACCGGCCCGGTCTCGCCCGCCCCCCGCGTCCGCGCCACACCCCGTCCGCCGGACAGACTCTGACCGGCTAGTGCTGCGACCGGAAAGGTTCACCCGCTCTAGGGCGCCGAGGACCCTCCGTGCGACCCGTGCCCAGGCGCACCGTCTCCGTGCGACCCGTGCCCATGTGCCCCGTCCCCGTGCACCGCAGGCCCGTACATCTCCGGGTCCCGCGGCCCGAACAGGGCCGTCAGCCCCAGGTGGACGAGCAGCGCGGCCAGCGACCAGGTCAGCAGCGCCCCCAGGGCCTCGAGCTTCAGCGGTGCCGGGAACGTCACCCCTTTGCCCACCGCCTTGGCGTGGGCGACCACGTCCTGCTCGGGCCCGAGCCACACCCCGAGCCGCCACGCCAGCAGCGACCCGAGCAGTCCTCCGACGCACAGGGCCACCACCAGCGGCACGCCTCCGCGCCGCCGCACCAGGAAGACGACCACCGCGCTCAGCACACCGAAGGCCAGGGCCAGCAGTGTGAACGTGCCGTCGACGCCGATCGCCTGCTCCCCCTCGGTGTCCCTGAGGTAGACGACCCAGTTGCTCCCGGACACATCGGCGATCAGCGGCACCCGGGGCGCCAGCCGCAGCCAGAGCAGTCCCAGCGGCACTCCGCAGAGGGCCACGGCGACCATGACGACGACGGCCTCCCGGATCTCGGCCGCCCAGCCCGGCCCATCCTGTTCGTACGCGCTCACCGGCCGGGCTCCGGCGGGCGGCACCTGCCAGGACTGCCAGGGCGAGACCGGCCCCGGCTTCGGGGCCTGCCCGGATCCCGATCCCGAGGACCCCGAGGACTCAGACGACTCTGAGGACCCGGAATGCTGTGAGGAGCGCCGGTGCGGCGGTGGTGGCGGAGTCAACGGAGCGGTCACCTTGTCATCGTGCCAGTTGCGGGGGACGGCCGCGTCACCGGACGGCGGCCCGGCGATAGGCCCAGGTGGCGACGGCCAGCGAGACCACCCCGACCCCGGCGCAGACGGCCATGTCACCGGCCACCAGGGCCCAGTCGGGACGGGCCGCGAAGGTGTGCGCGTAGGCCTCCACGCCGTACGTGGACGGCAGCAGGTCGCGCAGCAGCCGTACCGCCCCGGGCATGCGGTCGGGCGGCAGCACACCGAGCAGCAGCGCCGCCGACATGCCCAACTGACCCAGCAGGGTGGCCAGTTCCGGACGCGGGGCGAGCAGCCCGCAGGCCGCGCCGAGCCCGGAGAGCGCGGCACCGGCGAGCGGGATCACCACCACCAGCACCCACAGGTTGCCGAGCGGCAGCCCGAACAGCACGCACCCGAACACGGCGGTCACCAGCGTGCCCGGCACCGTGAAGGAGGCGTACGCGGCCGCCGCGCCCAGCACCACGGCCGCGGGCGGCACCGGCAGCGTCGCGTAGTGATCGAGCCCGCCGCTGGCCCGCAGTTGCCCGAAGTACTGGGCGAGCAGGTTCAGGGCGACGTAGGCGACGACGACGACCGAGGCGCCGGACACCACGAACCGGGCCTCGCTCCCGCCGCTGACCACGCCCCGCATCATGATCATGATGCCGACGGACTGGAAGGTCGCCACGAACAGCAGCGGGATCCGCGCCACCCGCGCCCGGGACAGCTGGGCCCGGTACACGGCGGCCAGCGACGGCCACAGCCGCGCCCGCGGCCCGAGCACGGCCGCCTCACCGCCGCCGTCCTGCACGGCCGTCGCGCCCGGCAGCACACCGGCGGGTACGACACTCACGTCGAACTGCTCCCTTTCCCTGCGGCAGCGCAAGCGGCCGGGTTACCGCCGGCAGCGAACGCGGCCGGCTCACCTGCTGCAGCGAACGACGCGGCCCGCTTGTCCGTGGCGGCGAACGCGGCCGGCGCGGCGGGCGCGGTCGCGCCTCCCGCACCGGACGGGTTCCCCCCGGCGCCCGCGTAGTCCTCCACGGATCCGTCGCTCCCCACGCTCATGCCGTTCACGCGGCTCATGCCGCTCATGCCTTCACCAGCCCCTGCCGGGCGGCGCCGCCCAGCGCCAGGTACACGTCCTCCAGGCTGGGCGTGGTCAGGGTGAAGTCGTCCAGGGCGGCGAAGGCGCCCCCGCCGGTGACCGTGGCGACGGCGGCGCGGGCCTCCTCGGGCGCCAGCCGCAGCGTCCAGCGGCGACCCGACTCCACGGCCCGCTCCCTGAGCACGGCGACCTCCGCCACTTCCAGGGGCGCCCGCTCCCGCCACACCAGCTCGACCCGCACCTCGCCGGAGACCCGCTCCTTGAGCCGGGCCGGGGTGTCGCAGGCGATGACCCGGCCCCGGTCCAGGACCGCGACCCGGTCCAGGACGGTCTCGGCCTCGATGACGTTGTGGGTGACCAGCACGACGGTAGTGCCGCGTTCGGCGCGCCGCCGGTCGACGGCGGACCACACCGCCCGCCGGGCCACCGGGTCCATCCCGGTGGTCGGCTCGTCGAGCACCAGCAGCGGGCGTTCGCCGACCAGCGCGGACGCGAAGCAGGCGAGCCGCCGCTGGCCGCCGGAGAGCTTCTTCAGCGGGCGCCCGGCGATCGGCGCGAGACCCAGCTCGTCGAGGACGGCGTCCCGCTCGGCCCGCGCCCGCCTGAGGTCCAGGCCGCGCAGCCGCCCGGTGGTCTCGGCGGCGAGCGAGACGGTCAGCTCGTCCAGGGCGGTGGACTCCTGCCCGAGGTACGCGAGGATCCGCGCGGCCCGCTCCGGGTGCGCCACGATGTCGTGGCCGAGGATCTCGACCGTGCCGCTGTCGGGGCGCAGCAGCCCGGTGAGCTGGCGTACGAGGGTGGACTTGCCGGCGCCGTTGGGTCCGAGCAGCCCGAAGATCTCGCCGCGCCGGACATCGAGCTCGACCGCGTCGGTGGCCAGCACCGCGGGCGTCCCGGGAGCGCCGCGCCGGCCGCGTACCGCGGGGTAGGTCCGGGTCAGTCCGCGCACCGCGCACACGACGTCGTCCCCGGGCCGAAGTGCCTGTGCCGTGCGCGTACTCACAAGGGACGAGGGTACGGGGTCGTGGAGCCCCACTCGCCCTCGGGGCGCCCCGAGCCGGCCCGGTCCGCGGTTCAGTCGCCGGCGGGAGCGCGCTCGGTGGACGTCCGTACGTCGATCTCCCGCCAGAACCCGGCCCGGATGGCGTACCGGTCGTGCTCGTCGATCTGGTCGTCCTTGTGCGCGAGCAGACCGAAGCGGGCGGCGTAGCGCAGCAGCTCGCCGTCGACGCGGTGCGGGATCCGGGGGTACATCGACGACAGTTTCTGAAGGTGCGCCTGGTCGCCCAGCCGGTCCACCCAGCGCCGGGCGAAGACCTGTCCCACCTCGTACGAGTCGCCGCCGACGGTCGTGATGTCCTCCTCCCGGTCCGCCCACCGCTGCTCGGCCGTCGTCAGCTGGGCGAGCGTCGGCATGGACGCGGCCTCGGGCGGCTCGGCGGGCAGGCCCGGCCGGTCCACCCAGCCCCGGTCCGAGGACCAGCGCAGGGTCGCCGTGGAGGGGTGCTGCGCGGACGGGGTGCCGGGGGCGCGCAGGGCGGCGAGGTCCTTGGGGGTGGGTACGCCTTTGGCGGCGGGCACCCGCTCCTCGGTGCCGCCGCGTCCCGCGGCGGCGGCCGGGTGCTGCCGCTGTTCGGCGGGGCCTTCGGCGGCCTGGGTGAGCGTGGACTCGGGCAGCGGCGCGGAGAGGATCGCGGCGATCTCGGGGCGGGGCGCGGGCGGTGGCGCGCAGATGCCGAGTTCCTTGGCACGCACGGCCTTGGTGATCCACGTACGGTCCAGCACGCGCCGCTCGTCGGCCTCGGCGACCAGGTCCTCGGACTGGTTGTAGTCGCCGTCGGCGGCCTGCACCGCCCACAGGTGGACGGCGACGCCGTGCTCCTTGGCGGCCATCATGCCGGGCAGCAGATCGCCGTCGCCGGTGACGAGGACGACGTCGGAGCAGGCGCGGTTGCGGGCCAGCTCGGTCAGCTCGGCATGCATCGCGGCGTCCACGCCCTTCTGCGCCCAGCGTCCGTCGCTGCGGGTGAGCGCGCCGAGCCGGACCGTGACCCGGGGCATCACGCGCAGCCGGCGGTGCTCGGGCTGCGGTACGCGGTCGGGCGCGCCGTCGAACCAGTAGATGCGGAGCAGGGGCCGCTCCGTGTCGGACTCGGCCTGTTCACGCAGCCCCTGCACAAGGGCGGTGTGGTCGACGGTGATCCGGGACCGTGACGGCTCCCCGGCGAGGAGACTGGCCGCGGCGCCCAGCAGATACCCGGCGTCCACCAGGACGATGCAGCGGTCCACGCGATCCACCCTCTTTCCGGGAGGTTGCTTCGGGATGTGCTTCGGGATGTGCTTCGAGTCTGCCCGACACGGCCGGGGTTAACGGCCCGAACTCGATCTTCGGCGTGGCGTTTCGGGCGCCCGCCCCCCGACGCCCCGCGTTACATACGGTAATTATCCAACATGCGTTCATTGTCGGCCTATGTGAATCTGGTCCCGGCCCTGGCCCCTAGATCCCCCACAGGAGGCTGATCACCATGGCCAAGAACCGCAAGCAGGACCGGAGCCGGCAGAAGGCGTCCGTGGCCGCGAACGGCCCGCAGGAGACGGAGCACTCCGCGTCGGAGTCGCAGCCCGAGCATCATGCCCCCGGGCCGCAGACAAGTCCGACTGCCATGGCCCGCAAGGGACGTCAGAAGCGCTTCGGCCACAACTGAGTCCGGCCCATGGGCTGTTGAACAAAGCGCGGTAATCGACGAGAGGGCGTACCCGATGCGCACGGGTACGCCCCTCGTTCATGTCAGCCGGCCAGGCAGGACGGGCCGAGCAGGACCTTCAGATCGCCGAACAACGCCGGATCCGGCTTGACCCGGTGCCGGTCCAGGCGCAGCACCGTCGTCTTGCTCGGCCCCTGGAGCTTGATGCGGACCTCGCTGTCGCCCTTGTGGTGGCTGAGGATCTCGCCGAGGCGGCTGACCATGGGCGGGGTCACCTTCAGTGCCGGGATGGTGAGGATCACCGGTGCGTTGCTCCCCGCGTTCGACAGGTCGGGGATCATCAGCTCCATCGCCACCAGGCGCGGCACGTCCTCCCGCTTGTCGAGGCGGCCCTTCACGAACACCACGGCGTCCTCGACGAGTTGGGTCGACACCAGCTGGTAGGTCGCCGGGAAGAACATGCACTCGATGGAGCCCGCCAGGTCCTCGACGGTGGCGATCGCCCAGGCGTTGCCCTGCTTGGTCATCTTGCGCTGGAGGCCGGAGATGATGCCGCCGATGGTGACGACCGCGCCGTCGGCGTGCTCGCCGCCGGTGAGCTGGGAGATACCCGCGTCCGCCTTGTCCGCGAGCACGTGCTCCAGGCCGAACAGCGGGTGGTCGGAGACGTAGAGGCCGAGCATCTCCCGCTCCTGGGCGAGCAGATACGTCTTGTCCCACTCCTCGGCGGAGAACTCCACGTCAAGACCGAAGCCGGGCTCGCCACTGGTCTCCTCGCCCATCCCGCCGAAGAGGTCGAACTGGCCCTCGGCCTCCTTGCGCTTGACCGCGACCACGTTGTCGATCATCGGCTCGTACTGCGCGGTGAGGCCCTTGCGGGTGTGCCCCATCTCGTCGAAGGCGCCCGCCTTGATCAGCGACTCCGTGGTGCGCTTGTTGCAGACCACCGCCTCGACCTTGTCGAGGTAGTCGGGGAACGAGGCGTACTTCCCCTTGGCCTTGCGGCACTTGATGATGGACTCGACGACGTTGGTGCCGACGTTGCGCACGGCGGACAGGCCGAAGAGGATCACGTCGTCGCCCTGCGCGGCGAAGTTCGACTGGGACTCGTTGACGTTGGGCGGGAGCACCCGGATGCCCATGCGGCGGCACTCGTTGAGGTAGACCGCCGACTTGTCCTTGTCGTCCTTGACGGAGGTCAGCAGGCCGGCCATGTACTCGGCGGGGTGGTTGGCCTTCAGATAGGCGGTCCAGTACGACACCAGGCCGTACGCGGCCGAGTGGGCCTTGTTGAACGCGTAGCCGGCGAAGGGGACCAGCACGTCCCACAGGGCCTGGATGGCCTCGTCGCTGAAGCCCTTCTTGCGGGCGCCGCCCTGGAAGATGACGAAGTTCTTCTCCAGTTCCTCCGGCTTCTTCTTGCCCATCACACGCCGCAGCACGTCAGCCTCGCCGAGCGAGTAGCCGGCGACGATCTGGGCGGCCTTCTGCACCTGCTCCTGGTAGACGATCAGGCCGTAGGTGACGTCCAGGACCTCCTTGAGCGGCTCCTCCAGCTCCGGGTGGATGGGCGTGATCTCCTGCTGGCCGTTCTTGCGCAGCGCGTAGTTGGTGTGGGAGTTCATGCCCATCGGGCCCGGGCGGTACAGGGCCGAGACGGCGGAGATGTCCTCGAAGTTGTCCGGCTTCATCAGACGCAGCAGGGAGCGCATCGGGCCGCCGTCGAACTGGAAGACGCCGAGGGTGTCGCCGCGCTGGAGCAGTTCGAAGGTCTTGGGGTCGTCCAGCTCCAGGCTGAGGAGATCGATGTCGATCCCCTTGTTGGACTTCACCATCTTCACGGCGTCGTCCATGATCGTCAGGTTGCGCAGGCCCAGGAAGTCCATCTTCAGCAGGCCGAGCGACTCGCAGCTCGGGTAGTCCCACTGCGTGATGGTCACGCCGTCGGTGTGCCTCACCCAGACCGGGACGTGCTCGGTGATGGTCTCGCTGGACATGATCACGCCGGCCGCGTGCACGCCCATCTGCCGCACCAGGCCCTCCACACCGCGCGCGGTGTCGATGACCTTCTTCACGTCCGGCTCGTTCTCGTACATCGAGCGGACCTCGCCCGCCTCCGAGTAGCGGGGGTGCTCGGAGTCGGTGATGCCGGACAGCGGGATGCCCTTGCCGAGGACGTCGGCAGGCATGGCCTTGGTGATGCGGTCGCCCATCGCGTACGGGTAGCCCAGCACGCGCGCGGAGTCCTTGATCGCGTTCTTGGCCTTGATGGTGCCGTAGGTGCCGATCATGGCGACCTTGTCGGCGCCGTACTTCTCGGTCACGTACCGGATCACTTCGACGCGCCGACGCTCGTCGAAGTCGATGTCGACGTCGGGCATCGAGATGCGCTCGGGGTTGAGGAACCGCTCGAAGATCAGACCGTGCGGGATCGGGTCGAGGTCGGTGATGCCGAGCGCGTAGGCGACGATCGAGCCGGCCGCGGAGCCTCGGCCGGGGCCGACCGCGATGCCGTTGTTCTTGGCCCACATGATGAAGTCGGCGACCACGAGGAAGTAGCCCGGGAACCCCATCTGGATGATGACGTCCATCTCGTACTCGACCTGCTTCTGGCGGTCGTCGGGGATGCCGCCGGGGAAGCGGCGCTCCATGCCGCGGCGGACCTCCTCCTTGAACCAGGTGACCTCGGTGTAGCCCTCGGGGATGTCGAACTTGGGCATGAGGTCGCGCTTCTCGAACATGCCGGTGGTGTCGACCATCTCGGCGACCAGGAGCGTGTTGGCGCAGCCCTCCTGCCAGGCGTCCGAGGAGTCGATGGCGTACATCTCCTCGGTGGACTTCAGGTAGTAGCCGGTGCCGTCGAACTTGAAGCGGTCGGGGTCGGAGAGGTTCTTGCCGGTCTGGATGCACAGCAGGGCGTCGTGGGCGCCGGCCTCGTGCGCGTAGGTGTAGTGCGAGTCGTTGGTGACCAGGGGCGGGATGCCGAGCTTCTTGCCGATCTCCAGGAGGCCGTCGCGGACCTTGCGCTCGATGTCGATGCCGTGGTCCATCAGCTCCAGGAAGTAACGGTCCTTGCCGAAGATGTCCTGGTAGTCGGCGGCGGCCTTCAGGGCCTCGTCGAAGTGGCCGAGGCGCAGCCGGGTCTGGACCTCGCCGGAGGGGCAGCCGGTGGAGGCGACGATGCCCTCGGACCACTGGGCGATCGTCTCCTTGTCCATCCGGGGCCACTTCTGGAGCCAGCCCTCGGCGTAGGCGTCCGAGGAGAGGCGGAAGATGTTGTGCAGGCCGGTCCTGTTCACCGCCCACATCGTCTTGTGGGTGTAACCGCCGGAACCGGAGATGTCGTCCCGCTTCTGGTGCGGCTGACCCCATAGGATCTTGCGCTTGTTGCGCCGGGACTCAGGGGCGACATACGCCTCGATCCCGATGATCGGGGTGACTCCGGCCTTCTTCGCGGAGTGGAAGAAGTCGTACGCCCCGTGGAGGTTGCCGTGGTCGGACATGGCGATGTGCGTCATGCCCATCTCGTTACAGGCGTTGAACATGTCCTTCAGCCGCGCGGCACCGTCCAGCAGCGAGTACTGGGTATGGACGTGCAGGTGCGTGAACGGCGGCTTCGACACGGTTCGGCCTCCATGGACAACATAGACGACGTGCTGCGGACAGTCCGGGGGACAGCGTCGAAGTCTATGCCCCGGCACTGACACGCGGCCGTGTTTGCGCCGTACCTTCAGGCGGGTCAGCACGGGCACTCCACCGCACCGCCGGACGTTGGTGTGGTGGAACGCCCAAGCCGGACCCACTCCACACGTCATGCACCACCTGCACCAGGAGGCACTCCGCGATGTCGGTCCCCCAGCTCAGCGACGAGCAGCGCGGCAAGGAGATCATCGCCGTCCTCGACACCGCCTTCGGCGAGCTCCTGGCCGACGATCCGGCCGGGTACGGCATGAGGCTGCGGAGGATGGCGGCCTCGGCCCTCGCGTTCCACCGGGGCACGGCCTGTCTCTTCCACCACGACCTGGACGCCGACCGGCGCGGCGGACCCTACCTGGACGACCGCACCTCGCGCGTGTGGATCCACGGCGACCTGCACACGGAGAGCTTCGGCACCTACATGGACGCCGACGGCCGGCTGGTCTTCAGCGCCACCGGCTTCGACGAGGCCTACGTCGGCCCCTTCACCCGGGACCTCAAGCGGTTCGCCGCCTCCCTCGCCCTCGTCGGGTACGCCAAGGCGCTCAGTGACGACCGGATCACCGAGCTGGTGACGCTCTACGCGACCGCCTACCGCGACCGGATCCACGCCCTGGCCACCGGCGCCAAGAGCGACGAGGTGCCGCCCTTCACGCTGGACACCGCCGACGGCCCCCTTCTGGACACGCTGCGTGACGCCCGTTCGCTGACCCGTGCCGGACTGCTGGAGTCGATGACCGAGATCCGCGACTTCGAGCGCCGCTTCGCGCCCGGCGGTGGCACGGTCGAGCTGGACGCCGCCACCCGCTACAAGGTCCTCGCGGCCTTCGACGGCTATCTGGAGACCCTGCCGGAGGCGTCGCTGGCCCGCCCGGAGTCCTACCGCGTCAAGGACGTCGTCGGCCGCCACGGAATCGGCCCGGCCGGACTGTCGTACGACATCCTCCTGGAGGGCCACAGCGACGCCCTGGAGCACGACGTGGTGATCTCCATCCAGCGGGCCGGAACCGCGGCGGCCGCCCGGCACATCACGGACCAGGCGATCCACGACCACTTCCGGCACGAGGGCCACCGCACGGTGGTCTGCCGGCGCGCCCTCCAGGCGCACACCGACCCGTGGCTGGGCTGGACCGAGCTGGACGGCGCGGGCCGGCTGGTCACCGAGGTCTCGCCGTACGCCGTGGACCTGGACTGGGACCACGTCGACGACCCGGAGGAGATCGCGCAGGTGGTCGCCGACCTGGGCCGGGCCACGGCCGCCATGCACGCGGCGGCGGACGACACCTCGGGCGAGTCGCTGGTGCCGTTCTCCACCGAGCGGGCCATCGACGCGGCGATCGCGGGCGACGAGGAGGGCTTCGCGCCGCTGCTCGTCGACTTCGCGCACGCCTACGGCGCACGCGCGCGTGACGACCACCGCATCTTCGTGGACCTGCTCCGCAACGGAGGGATTCCGGGTCTGTGACGGATGGGCCGCACACAGGAACCCTTTAGGGGTCCCTTACCGGCCCACATGACAGACTCTTGTCTCGCTATGGACATATCCGGGACCAAACTCAGAGCCGTGCGCGCGGCGCTGTTCACGGCCGTGGTCGTGACGCTCAGCACCGCGTCGCACGTGCTGCTGTCACGGATCCCGCTGCCGCTGAACACGGTGGCCGCGGTCGCGGTCGCCGTGTTCCTGCTCTCCTACGCCCTGGCCGGCCGCGAGCGCGGCTTCGGGCGGATCGCTGCCCTGCTGGTCCCGCTGGAGCTGGCCGCCGACACCGTCTTCACCACCGGCCAGCACCTCTGCTACGGCCCCGCGGGCGGCCCGGTCGCCGGTCCCCTGCGCTCGGTCGGCTTCGACGTGCTGTGCGGCGGGCACACCGACGTCGGCACCCCGCTGGCCCAGATGACCGGCACCGACACCGGCAGGCTGACCGCCCTGCTCGCACACGCCGACCCGGCCACGGCCTGGCTGCTGCTGGCCGCGCACGTCGGCGTCGGCCTGGTCGCGGCCGGCTGGCTGCGCCGCGGCGAGCGGGCGCTCGCCCAGTTGCTGTGCGCGGTGGCCGCCACGACCTTCCGGCCGCTGCTGCTCGCGGTGGCGGCGGTCACGGTGCGCGGCGCCCGCTCGGTGGGCCGGCCGACGCGTCCCGCGCCGCGGATCGCCGCGCTGCGCGCCCGCATCCTCGTGCACTCCCTGGGACGGCGCGGACCGCCGTGCCCGGACGCCCTCGCGCTCGTCTGAGCGACTCCCCCGGGCGCCCCGAGCACGACCAGTCCCTCATTCGCACCCCGCGCACGAAGCTGCGCGTCCCACAGGAGAACACCATCATGAGCAAGCGGAACAGCCAGTCGGCGAAGACGGCGGCCCGGGAGCGGCTGCGCGCCGAGCGCGAGCGCGACGCCAAGCGAGCCAAGGTCAAGCGGCAGATAACCGTGGCCGCCGCGGTCGTGGTCGTGCTGGCGGCGGCCGGCGGCATCGGCTACGCCGTCGTCCAGGCCAACAAGCCCAGCCACTGGGAGGCCGTGAAGGACGAGAAGGTCGTCGCCCCGGCCAACACCACCGGCACCGACGGCACGACCGTGGTCATCGGCAAGAGCTCGGCCCAGAAGACCCTCAAGATCTACGAGGACCCGCGCTGCCCGATCTGCGGCCAGTTCGAGGAGACCGTCGGCGCGACCGTCAAGAAGGACGTCGACGACGGCAAGTTCAAGCTCCAGTACATCGGCGGCACCTTCATCGACAACCACGACAACGGCGAGGGCTCCAAGAACTCGATGAGCGCGATGGGCGCCGCGCTCAACGTCAGCCCCGAGGCGTTCCTCGAGTACAAGGCCGCGCTGTACTCGAAGCAGTGGCACCCGGAGGAGACCGACGACAAGTTCAAGAGCGACGACTACCTCATCAAGGTGGCGGACACCGTGCCGGCCCTGAAGGGCAACGCGTCGTTCCGCAACGACGTCAAGAGCGGCAAGTACGACGCCTGGGCCGTCGCGATGTCGAAGACCTTCGACACCAACAAGGACGGTGTGGACGGCACCCCGAGCCTGGTCATGGACGGCAAGAAGGTGACCACGCCCGGCACCCAGAACCCGCCGATGACGGTGGACGAGTTCAACGCGGCGGTGGACGCGGCCCTCAAGGGCTGATCCCCGGGCGGGCGGCAGCGCCGCCGCCGTAAATCCCGTGCGAAGAGCGGGCGAACCTTTTCCGGTTCGCCCGCTCTTCGCACTTACCGGTCAGTAATCTGATCGCCCGTGACCAGTCGACAGAACCACCCCGAGAGCGCCGACCCACCGGTCGCGCGCCGCCGTACGTTCGTCAAGGCCGCGGCGGCAGGCGCCGTGCTGGCGGGCCCGCTCGCCGCCGCGCTGCCCGCACGCGCCGCCACCGGTGCGCCCGCCTTCCTGCACGGCGTCGCCTCCGGCGATCCGCTGCCGGACGGCATCCTGCTGTGGACGCGGGTGACCCCCGTCCCCGAGGCGGAACCCGGCTCCGGGCTCGGCCCGGACACCGAGGTGCGCTGGGCGGTCGCCAGGGACAGGGGGTTCACCGACGTCGTCGCCGAGGGCTCGACCACCGCGACGGCCGCCTCCGACCACACCGTCAAGGCCGACGTCCGAGGGCTGCGCCCGGCCACCGACTACTGGTTCCGCTTCTCGGCCGGGGGCACCGACTCCCCCATCGCCCGCACCCGCACCGCGCCCGCCGCCGACGCCGCCGACGCCAACCTTCGCTTCGGCGTGGTCTCCTGTGCCAACTGGGAGGCCGGCCACTTCGCGGCCTACCGCCACCTCGCGGCCCGTAGGGACCTCGACGCCTGGCTGCACCTCGGCGACTACATCTACGAGTACGAGTCCGGGGAGTTCGCGGCCCGCGGCAGGGCGGTGCGGCCGCACGTCCCCGCGCACGAGATCCTCACCCTCGCCGACTACCGCACCCGGCACGCGACGTACAAGACCGACCCCGATCTGCGGGCGCTGCACCACAGCGCCCCGGTCATCGCCATCTGGGACGACCACGAGTTCGCGGACAACGCCTGGTCGGGCGGCGCGGTCAACCACACCGAGGGCGCCGAGGGGACCTGGACCGCCCGCGCGGCGGCCGCCCGGCAGGCCTACTTCGAGTGGATGCCGGTGCGCACGGCGGTCGAGGGCACCACCTACCGGCGGCTGCGCTTCGGCAAGCTGGCCGATCTGTCCCTGCTGGACCTGCGTTCCTTCCGCTCGCAGCAGGCCGCCACGGGCAGCGGCTCGGTCGACAATCCGGACCGCACGATCACCGGCCGCCCCCAACTCGACTGGCTCAAGGCCGGTTTGAAGGCGTCGGACACCACCTGGCGGCTGGTCGGCAACTCGGTGATGATCGCGCCGTTCGCCATCGGCGCGCTCTCCGCGGACCTGCTGAGGCCGCTGGCCGAGCTGCTCGGGCTGCCGCGGGAGGGCCTGGCCGTCAACACCGACCAGTGGGACGGCTACACCGACGACCGCCGCGAACTGCTGGCCCATCTGCGCGCGAACGCCATCCGCAACACCGTCTTCCTGACCGGCGACATCCACATGGCGTGGGCCAACGACGTCCCGGTGGACGCCGGCACGTACCCGCTGTCGGCGTCCGCCGCCACGGAGTTCGTGGTCACCTCGGTGACCTCCGACAACCTCGACGACTTCGTCAAGGTTCCCGAGGGCACGGTCTCGGCGATCGCCGCACCGGTGATCCGCGCCGCCAACCGGCACGTCCACTGGGTCGACACCGACCGCCACGGCTACGGCGTGCTGGACCTGACCGCCGACCGCGCGCAGATGGACTACTACGTGCTGTCCGACCGCACCAGCCCGAACGCGACCTCGGCCTGGACCCGTTCGTACCGCACACGCAGCGGCACGCAGAAGGTCGAGCGCACCTACGATCCGGTCTGAGCCCTGGTCGGCAGCCCTGGCCGACAGCCCTAGTCGGCTTCGAGCTCGGCGAGGAAGCCGAGCGCCACCCGCCAGGTGGCCTCGGCGGCATCCTCGTCGTAGTCCGGCAGGTCGGGGTCGGTGTAGAGGTGACCGGCCCCGGCGTAGCGGTAGACCTCCACGTCGGCGCCGGTCCGGCCCATCTGGAGGTACCAGGCGCTCAGCCAGTCGTCCGGCTCGAACGGGTCGGGCTCGGCCACGTGCAGCTGGACGGGCAGGCCCTCGGCGCTCGCGTTCGGCGCGACGTCCGAGGTGCCGTGCAGCAGGAGCAGTCCGCGGGCCTTGTCGTCGCCGAGGGCGAGCGTCTGCGCGGTGGCGGCCCCGAACGAGAACCCGGCGTAGACCAGGCCCCGCTCAGAGTAGGGCGCCGCGGCCAGTACCGCCCGCTTGAGCAGCTCGTCCTTGCCGATCGATTCCTGGCAGGCCCTGCCCTCCTCGACGGTGTCGAACGTACGGCCCTCGAAGAGATCCGGCGTCCACACCTCGTGCCCGGAGGCACGCAGCCGGTCCGCGGCCTGGCGTACCGCGGGTCTGAGGCCGTAGGTCGAGTGGAAGAGCACGATGTTCATGGGCCCATGGTGCCAGCCGGGCAGGACGGCGTCGGCCCACCGCGATGCGCGTCCGCCCGAAGAGAGTCTCGTCACACCACCCCCGCCCTACCCGCGATCTTCACGTCCACACATGTTCACACCGCGCGTCGCAGGTTAGGTTCGCAGGCATGGAGAACGTACTCCGCCCTCTGATCGTTGTCGGCGGCTCGGTCGTCCTCACACTGGTCATCGGCTGGGCCATCGACCTGCTGCTGCGCAAGGCCGACGAACGGCACCCCGACAAACCGTTGTGGGGCCTGCTGCGCCGTGCCCGCGTCCCCTACCAGCTCGTGCTGTGCGCCGCCCTGCTGCGCGGCTCCTACGACCAGACCCAGTTGCTGGAGCAGCACCGGGTCGGCGTCGGACGGACGCTGACCCTGGTGCTGATCGGCTCGGCGGCCTGGCTGGTGATCCGGATCGCGGGGGCCATCGTCGAGACCTCGTACACGCGCTACGCCAACGCCCGGGCGCACCGGGATCCGGCCCGGGTGCGGCGGGTGCGCACCCAGGTCGAGCTGATCATGCGCGTGGTCTCGGCGGTGGTCATCGTGGTGGCGGCGGCCTCGATGCTGCTGACCTTCCCGGCGATGCGCGCGGCCGGTGCCTCGCTGCTGGCCTCGGCCGGCCTCCTCGGCATCGTCGCCGGTGTCGCCGCGCAGTCCACGCTGAGCAACATGTTCGCGGGGCTGCAGATCGCCTTCGGCGACATGGTGCGGATCGGCGACACCGTGGTCGTCAACGGCGAGTGGGGCTCGGTCGAGGAGATCACGCTGACCTTCCTGACGGTACGGACCTGGGACGAGCGCCGGATCACCATGCCGGTGTCGTACTTCACGTCCAACCCGTTCGAGAACTGGTCGCGCGGCACCCCGCAGATGACCGGCACCGTCTTCTTCCACCTCGACCACCGCGCGCCGATGGACGCGATGCGCGAGAAGCTGCGCGACATCCTGCGCGAGTGCCCGGCCTGGGACGGCCGCGCCTACAACCTGGTGGTCACGGACACGACGCCGACCACGATGCAGGTACGGGCGCTGGTGACGGCGAAGGACGCCGACGACATCTGGACGGTACGGGTCGTGGTCCGCGAGCAGATGCTCCGCTGGCTCTCCGAGCACCACCCCTACGCCCTCCCCCGCGTCACCACGGCCAACGCCGCACCACCCCACGACGGCACGCCCCACCCCGCCTTCAACAATTCCCAAACAGCCTCCGGCTGATCACCCGGCCCGCGCAGACCGGGTGGGCCGGTCCGGCGTCCGGGTCGCGGGCTCCCCCGGTCGGTAGGTGTGCGCTGCCGGGAGCGGGTTCGGGCGCCGCGGAGCGGTCGTGTTGATCGTCTGCCGCCGGGTGGGACGGGCCGTGGCCGCACCGCGGGGTCAGTGGCCGCGTTCTGCGCCGCCGTTCACCTGGATGATCTGGGAGGTGATGTGGGCGGCGGACGGGGAGGCGAGCCAGTGGAGGGTGGCCGCGACGTCGCCCGGGGTGCCGGGGCGGCCGGTGGAGGTCTCGGCGACGAGCCGTTCGCGGCGGGCGTCGTCCATCGCGTCGCCGAAGAAGTCGGTGTCCTCGACGTACCCGGGCGCGACCAGGTTCACCGTGATCCCGCGCGGACCCAACTGGCGGGCCAGATCGTGGGCGTAGGGATGCAGGGCGGCCTTGGAGGCGGCGTAGGCGCCGCTGCCCGAACCCCGGTAGGCGGCGATGGAGCTGAGGAACAGCACCCGGCCGCCCGGTTCGGCGAGCCGCTCCTTGAGGGCCTCCGTGAGCAGCACGGCGGTCAGGGTGTTGATCCGGAAGTTGACCAACCAGTTGTCGGCGACGAGGTCGAGCGGATCCTCCCGCTCCACCCGCGGCTCCAGCCGCCCCGACCCTCCGGCGCTGTGGATCAGCACGTCCACCGCCCCGAGCTCGTCGGCCACGAACCGGGCGACCGACCGCACCCCGGCCACGTCGCCCACGTCCGCGGCGAACGTCAGCGCGCCCGGCACCCCGGCCCTGTGCAGCACCTCGCCCCGCCGCCCGAGCAGCAGCACCCGGTCCCCGTCGGCCGCGAAGGTCCGCGCCGCGGCGAGTCCGATCCCCGTTCCGCCCCCGCTGATGACGACGTTGCGACTCATGGTCACGAGCGTACCGAGACGGCACCGGCCGGTCCCGTACGCCGAGCGCGGCTCACCGCAGACTACGTACGTCCAGGTGGCGCAGTACCCGGTCCACGATCTCCGGGTCGGCCCCCGGCTCCCGGCGCGCCGCCAGTACCTCGTGCCGCGCCGCGCTCAGCATCTCGCTCTGGATCCGCCGCAACCGCTTCAGCCGC